>JAGWDQ010000079.1:19390-50928 GCA_018260615.1 Candidatus Altarchaeum sp. | reverse complement strand
GCTGACAGCTTATGTCCCTGTAGAGGGCAGTTAGTAAAATTTAACCCATAACTTGTAGGTTTTGTGTAATTTATGTAGAATTTAGATTACGCAAATTTTGTATAGTTACGGTTTAAACCTAAAAGGTAAAGATTGTAGCAAAATGGATTTTAAAATAGGAATATTGGTAATGCTGGTTGGAATAGCGATAGTGGGAATGATGGCGAGTTCGGTGAGTGCTGCGCAGGTAACAACAGATATTAGTGGAGATACATTGGATAAAGAGGGAGATTGTGGTACTTTTTCCGGTTACTACGTGTGTAAATTATGTGAAAGTAGTATTTCGGAGGGGGGCAGTGTAGATGCAATAGCAGAAGCAATAGGCAATTCTGGTAATTATGATAAAGAAAACGCTACTTTTTCTTACGGGTGGCCATACACAATAGGAGCATATGCAAGAGCAGGAGGAAGTAGTAATTGGGCGTATGCATCAGTGTACCGATATTAAAGTATAGAAACAAAAATAGGAAAAGAATAGACAACCAAAAAAGGCAAACCATTTTTTATTTTTTATTTTTAACTTATCAATTTAAACAATCAAAAATGTCTAAAAATATAAATTACTTTATCAATCACTTGCTATTTTTATATGCAAGCATAATAGTACTGTTTATACTGTTATTTTCAGGATGCATAAGTAAAGAGAATAAACCGTCAAATATAACTTATGATATGGACGAAGATTTTATGACCCAAGAAAAAGAAATTAAAATAACTAATGTTGTAAGTATAGGATCATTAAAACCAACAGGAAATCTGCATATAAATGTTGGAGAGATTTATACATACTCTATTTATGATAATCCTATTATAAATGCAAGATCTCTTTTACCAAACTCCTCGAATGATGTATGGTGCGAACCAATTAGATTTGATATATTTTTAGATGTAGAAAAAACTGAACGAATAAATGGAAGCAATTATTATGTGTTGCAGTCAGAAAGAAGAGAAATATATCCAGTATGTTATCATAATGTGAATGGGAAAATAATAAAAGTGACTGTTGGAAAAGCAATATATCCTAATGAAAAAGATAATCCATTTATTTATGGGGGCTGTAGGATTGGTATAAACAAGAATAATATTTCTGCTTATCCTATTCCTCTCGGAAAAAATTTTGGGTTGTGTTATGAAACCCAGATTTATGAACCATGGATGTTATACTTAAATGAAAGTGTTAGTTTTGCTGAGAAAAACTATATCGAGATGGACAAAAATACACTAGAAGAAAATATAGAAACCAATGTAATTGGTGAAGAAAAAATAAATAAATTTGATTGCTTCAAAGTACAAAGAATATATGCATTATCATCACCTAACGACATGCAAAAACAGATACAAGCAAAAGATATAATATATGTTGACAAATATAAAAGAATTGCTGTAAAATATGAGCATTATGTATTTGCTCATGGAGGATATATTCCCTGGGAGAAATTTGAATTAAAAGATGCAAAAATTTTAAGATGAATAAAAAAATATTTTTAGTGGCTCTGCTTATTGTAATTGTGGGAATTGTGATTTATTTTTTCACTATTGAACAGTCAGGAAGCATACAAAAAGAAAATCATACTCAAGAAAACCATTCTTCTGAATTATTAGGTATAAAAAATACTTCACCGGATACTCAAAATTCTTCCATAAATATAACACAAACAACGCCACCACGACAAAATTTATCTGCAAATATAAGTGCAAATATAAACAAAAATGAAACCTATAATAGGATTTATAGATATGTATTAAAAATAGACACTCACGGAAAACTATCAGAAGCCAATATTACTATATATACAAAAGAAGAATTAATTAACAATACAAGGTATATTGTTGCAGAAAGCAAATTAGATGATGTTCCTAATGGGTTTTTTTATTCCGAGAATTTTTATGAAACTATTGAATATATGAATGCTCAAACAGGGGATATTAAATTAGTTAAAATTCCGTATGAAGTAACAACGGATGGAAAATTAAAGAGTATTCCTGAAGATAAAAGAGAATATGAATTTCCCTCCGATATACTTTATTCTAACACTTTTAATGAAAAAACAGAAGAAGATTATTTAGAAGATTATTTACTTACAATATATGATGACATTGATTCAGAAATTAGCATACTTCATCCTCTTTATTTAATAGGGTTTGGCAAATTTGAACCTGAAAATGTTACAATAACTGAGAAACGCGATGTAATAGATGTTACCCCAGTTGAAGTCCGAAATGTACAAAACTGTTCAGTACAATACAAAGATGATGGCAAGAAGCATTGTTATTGTGCTACGGAAATATTTAACATTTCTTATACAAAAAATTCAACAAAAGGCATAATAATTCAAAAAAATTATACGGATAAAAAACCTCTTTGTAGTGTAATGGATCACAACCTAACCGCAGATTATCTTGAGAAAGAGGTAGAAAAGGAAAAAATGCTATCTATAGAAACTATTAGAAATATAAATTTTTTAGGGACAGAAATTTTCAGAGGAATAGAAACATATAAAATAGAAGAGAAATTGAAACAAAAAACACCTTATGATTTATTTGAGAGTGACACATCAATATGGATAGATAAGAAAGATAAAACTATACTATTTATGAATTCATCGGCAGAATTACATGGTTTTGCTAAATATTCAACAATTTATGAACGAATAAATGAATCAATCGTTAAAAAATGAAGCCAAAATATTTAAAATTAATAACAGGAATAGGATTTGTGGCGATATTCATCCTTATTTTATCTATTTCCGGTTGCTTAAATAGTGAAGAAAAGGAAAATAAAACTATAGAAAATACAACGGATGAAAACAGCACAATAATTTCTGAAAAAGATGTAAAAATAATAAAGTCGGTTCATATAGGATTTGAAAATTTAACACCAACGGGAAAGGTGCAAATTGATGTCGGAGATGTTTATGTTTATCATGTATGGGATAACATAAATAACGCAATGCTTGCAAAAAAACAAACATTTAAATCCTCTGAAATCCCCCCTGAAATATGCGATGCCTCCGAGGCGGATGTATTTGTATATATAGATAAAATTGAGAGAATAAATAAAAGCGATTATTACATTGTAAGGATTGAGGAAGCAGAAGCACCTTATACATGTTATACCAAAGACGGCCAACATTTTACAGAAACAGAAAATGCTTTTATTTTTAAAAAAGAGGTTATTGGAATAAATAAGGATAACATTTCTAAGTATATATTTATGCCGACATCAACTGATGCACAAAAACCAAAAACAGAAAGTGATAAAGCATATAGCAATGTTAATAGAAGGTTAAATCCGGTAGACAGTCTCTTTCACTTCGAGGATTGGATAACTTGCCTTGATGAAAAGACAAAATTTATTATTGATGAAGTAAAGGAAAGGAATGGAAAAAAAGAAGGATATTATTCGGAATTAACGGTTGTAGGATCTGAAAAAGTAAATGGATTTGATTGCTTTAAAGTTGAACAAATTTACGAAGGATACTCTGGAACATATAACCAAAAAAACAGATACCTTTTTTATGTAGACAAAAACAGAAGGATAATTGTAAAAATGGAAAATTATTTGTATGCTCAAGGAGGATATATTCCAATGCAAAAGATAGAATTAAAAGAAATAAAAAAATCACAATAAGGAATAAACTTTTTCTCCTGTTTTTGGATTTAATTTCACTTGAATAATCTAAAGGTGACTCCACAATAACTAAACGTTTGTTCTTTGCTTTCTGAACTCTTGTTCATAGAATAATAGAGTTGTTGCAAATTAAAAATTTTAAAGGTGGAAAGTAATAAAATTTAAAGGAATTCAAAGGTGGAAAAGTTATTTTGCAACATGTCTAATATATTTGCTGTTCAGATATAATTACAATTAAATAAAAAAATTTAAAATACAAAGATGATTGACCTAAAAAATTTAAGCCGTAACTTTGCACAATTTAAGTAATATGATCCAATTTTGTTATGTGGGGGGCATTCTAATAATTCGGTTTTCACGCATAATTCACTCTCAAAATAGGGACATTTCAAAACTTTGGAATTAATTTTTTGATTGATAGTATAATTTTTTGAACTTCATAACTATGTCTATTTGGCAACCGTTGCTCTCTTTATCTGTTTTATTTCTTCCAGGACAACCTTTTCTTCTCCGCCCAACAGACCTTCTATGCCTGCTGTTTCTTCAAAAGTAAGAAATGAATAAAGTATTCCGTCTTTGTCAATATTTTTGCCAATCTCTCCTTTATCTATTGAAACAGGAACTTCTTCTCCTTTCTTTGCAGAGGGTACTTTTTCTCCTTTCTTTGCCTCAATTCCTATTATACTTCCAACTAATTCACCCCTCGTATTCATCAGCCGCATTCCCGTCTTAATTTCGCCATTTAATATCCTCACTCCGACAACCGCAGGATTGTTTGCCCTGAAAATACAGTTGCTTAATACCTGTATTTTTGCTATGTTCGGAACTTCTTTTTTGATATTTCTGCTCCACTCTTTATACCCCTCTATAAGCCGGTATATCACCTCACCCTTAAAAATTTTGAGCTTTTTCTCGTATATTAAATTTTCCACATCTTCAGCAATATGCACATTAAACACAAATATTACCCCCGACTTTTTATCTGTTTCAGCAATTGCCGCTCCCATGATGACATCTTCTTTTGTTACTCTTCCTGCACGGGCATTTTTTATCGGAATTCCTTCTTTGTTCAGCAGATAAGCAAACGCCTCAACCGCTCCGAGAGTATCTGTTCTTATTATGACTCCGTTTTGTGATGTTGAAATTTCCCCTGTCTCTGTTTTTGCTTTTGCCTTTGTTTCTTCTATTGTTTCGGGCTTACAGACATATATTGGCATTCCCCCTTCCGCATCCTTTAAATTTTCCGCATAAATTTTAATTCCGCAGGCAGCAATTGCCTCATCTGTCGTATTAAATTTTTTTGCGAGCCGCATTTCTTCACTTTCAGGAGAAAGGAGTAAATTTTTTACCTTTGTTACGATGGGTATCATACCGCCTATAACAATTGTGTCGCCTTTTGAAATTTTTCCGCTATACATAATCACATCTATGGTTTTTCCTATTCCCGTAACATCCCTTGCTTCTAATATCATTCCCTCTCCCGGCGTGTCCGAATCGGTCTCAAGTTTATTGAGCAGAAATTTATTTGCTATACCCATCAGAACCAGCAGCAAGTCCTTAATTCCATAGTCCGCAATTGCTGCGAGCGGAACTACCGCAAAGGACTCTTTATAATCATCCGGCTTTTTAAAATTTGTAAATATGTCTGCGTTTATGTTCATTGAATTTAACTGTCCGATAATGTCGTAAAATTTAGTGTAAAACTGCCCGCTCGTATCGGGCTGCTGGTTATCAAATTTGGAATTTAAATCCCATCCCATGATGGCGTCAACCTTATTTGCGGCTATAACAAACGGAACTTTGAATTCTTTTAAAATTTTTATGCTTTCTTTTGTTTGGGGTTCAACGCCTTTGTTTATGTCTATTACGACGATTGCCATATCTGCAATGCTGCTCCCTCTTTTTCGCAATGTCATGAATGCTTCGTGTCCCGGCGTGTCAATAAACAACAGTCCCCGAACCTTTAAATTTTTTATAAAATTTTGATATGAGGGATTATTTTCGCATAAATTTGAGATATGCTCCAGGGTTATGTTGGTTGCTCCGATGTGCTGCGTAATTCCGCCTGCCTCCTTTTTGGTAACAACGGTTCTGCTCCGCCTGATTGCATCAAGTAAAGTTGTTTTTCCGTGGTCAACATGTCCGACTACAACAACGATTGGATTACGAATGATGATTGTCATTTTGCTATATTTAAATTTAATAATAAACTTCTAATTAGAATTCTAAAATTTAATTCACAATATTTAACAAATAATTAACAAATAATTAACAAATACTTATCAGCATCAAATTTAACATAAATCAAAAAATGTATTCAAAACTAACGGCAAAGATTCCATATAAGATATTGATGGCAATTCCAATAGTCATAGCAATTGTTATGCTTGCGTTCATAGCAATTAACGGATTTCAGATGAGTTTTGATTTTAGCGGAGGTATGTCGCTTGAAATTTATGGATTATCCGACAGTCAGATAAATGACTTACATAACGGATTAAGTAATGCTAATCTGGAAAATTTAAAAATTTCAGATGACGGAAATACGATTAAAATAACAACAACCTCTAAAATTTCCAACGCTGAATTTCTTTCACTTGCAGAAAAATATACCGGAAAACTCAATACAAAGAACATATTTGCAGTAAATTTAAATTATAAAATTTTGCGTGATGCCGAAGAAAAATTAGAAAGTCGTTTTGGAAATGAAATAAAAATAACCGGCAATGACGACAGCACAAACATTATAGTAGAAAGAAGGCAAATGAGCGAACAAGAAATGAAAGGAATCTTATCGGATGTTAATTATGATATTGACTTTAGCAGAGGCAGTTATTCTTTTGAGCCGGCAAACGCAAATGTCGGAAGTGTAAGTCCTGTGCTTGGTGCTCATTTAAAGGAGGAAATGATACGGGCGTTTATTATTGCAGTTATCCTGATTACCTTTGTTATATTTGTTGCTTATCGTATACCTGTTCCGACAGTGGCAATTCTTGCGGCGGCATTAATAGATATAATATTTGCAGCGGGCTGTATGTCAATATTCGGAATAGAATTAAATTTACCGACCCTGCTTGCATTGGTTATGTTGTTGGGATATTCCGTTGATACGGATATATTATTAACAACCAGAATATTAAACAGAAAAACACGTGTTAATGAAACCATAGATGAAACCATAAAAACCGGACTGACTATGACATTTGCAGCAATGGGAGCAGCTATGACAATATTAATTGTTTCAAATCTCACAACACCGAAAATTGAAGTACTTAGCGAACTTTCAATGGTAATATTATGCGGACTTTTTATGGATATATTTTCAACATGGTTGATGAATACGGGAATATTAAAATGGTATGTTGAAAGAAAAACAACAAACATAAGAAGAAAAAAATTATTTAAATTTTCATTATTTCACGAATAAAAATGGAAAATGATAAAATATTCACACAAAGACACAAAGCCACAGAGTATTTAAAAATCAACAGATTTTTAAAGATTGAAAATCTCACAGATTTTCAGTATTTTAAAAACGAAGTTTTTAAAATCTCCGAGCACAAGCGAGGTGATTTAAAAATCAACAGATTTTTAAAGATTGAAAATCTCACAGATTTTCAGTATAACTCCTTTGCGTCTTGGTGTGAGAAACCAATGAAAAACATATACTTTATAGAATACTAAAAATGGAAAAAAAGTCATTCGTCAGGATGTTGAAGAACTGGAAAATATTGCTTTTGCTCACTGCAATAATATTATCTGCTGTATTTTTATATGTTAAACCGTTAAATTTCGGTTCGGACTTTGTCGGAGGGGTTTATATTGAATTAGAACTTGAACATTCTGCAAACAGCACCGAAGAAATGCAGGCAATGAAAACAATTCTTGAAAACCGGCTGAACGGCATGGGACTGAGAGATATTCAGGTTGTTACATGGGGGGATCAGTTTCTGGTCGTAAAGATGGCAAAGGCCTCACCCGAGCAGATTCATGAAATTGAAAGTATAATAATGCGCCAGGCCAAATATATTGAGAGAGTAGACGGAAAATTAGCCATTAAAGGAGACGAATTAACATTGGATACATCAAGCAGGGGCGTAGCAATTCTGTCTACCGGCGGAGGATATCGGTGGCATGTTGCAGTCAGACATAATGTTGAAGGTGCAAAGAGGTTCGGTGAGGCAATTGCAGGCAAATTTGGCAGACCTATTGACTCTTTCATAGACGCTCCTGAAAATACATCCGTTTTGCTTACGGAAGAAACATACAATCGTCTTCATTCAATGACAAGTTTCCAGACATTAGAGGGCTGGGATATTGCCTTTCACGGATTTGATAACGGGATTTATATAATAGAAAACAGGTCCCAGATTCCAATTACACAAATAAAGACAATAAAGACGAACAACGGCGAAAATAATGAAGGTGTTACATCAGAAAATTTTGACTTTGACGACCTAAAAGCACAGTTAGATGAATTAAAAAACAGTGGTATCAACACAATAATTATAGCACAGGACAAAAACGATAATATTACAATTCAGGTTGAAAATTTCATCGCCGAAAACGGATTTAAAGTAATAAGAAAGCCAAAAGGTGATAAAATTTACGGCGAGTGGGTAAAAGAACTTACCGGACTTCAAAGTTCTCCCAAACTTAATATCTTTTCACCTGGGCCGGTATATGAAGCGTCAATAGAAGGAAACAGCCCGACAAAAGCAGATGCTGAAAAGAAGGTAATTGCCACACAGGTCTTATTAAGTTCCGGAAATTTGCCTATAAAAATCCTCCCTATATGCGGGACAACATTTGCCGAAAATACAGGACAGTGCGGAGGGAAGGAGACAACATTTGACTCTGCGTTGGGGGAGAAATTTTTAAGCATTTCTGCAATAATCGGAATAATAGCAATTATTGTTGTTTCCCTAATAATTTTTATCAGGTACAGGAAGCTGAAATTAGCAATTCCTGTAATGCTTACCTGTTTAAGCGAGATAATAATAATACTGGGGTTCGCATCAATGATTCACTGGGAACTTGATTTACTTGCGATTGCAGGTATAATAATTGTTGTCGGAACAGGAGTAGATAACCAGATAATAATTCTTGATGAAACATTAAAGAGGGGAAAGAAAAAAGAGGTTGTCAGTATTGTAGAAAGAATCAGAAACGCATTTTTTATAATATTTGTAAGTGCGGGAACAATAATAGTTGTTATGCTTGCGTTAATGGGTGTTGAGGCGGGAATGCTTAAGGGATTTGCATTTACAACAATTGCAGGAGTCCTGATCGGAGTAATCATTACAAGGCCGGCATTTGCAAAGATTGTGGAATATATTACGAAGTGAAAATTTTGTTTTTTTATCGTACAGGAAAGTTCGTTTTATGAGCCTCACACGGAGACACAGGGACACAAAGGAGAAATACACTCTGTGACTTTGCGACTTGGTGTGAGTATTCTTTTAAAAATTTGACTTTTTCACTTTATCTTGTTCGGAATGCCCGCAAACATAAAATAAAATTGAGCGCAGTGTTTTGCAATGAGCTGATTTGCCCTCCCGAGTAAATCCGCATACTTTCTTGAAATTTTATTTGCGGGAATAACTCCCTGTCCGACCTCATTTGAAATTATTATTACTTTATTATTGTTCTTTTTTATTCCTTCCCTGATTTCTTTGAGCATTTTTTCAATTTCATTTGTTATTTTATCTTCATCGGCATTCTTAACCTCAAACAAAAAATTTGACACGAGAAGGGTCATGCAGTCAATTATAATTATTGCATCTCTTATTTCTTTTATCTTTAATCCCACATCGGAAATTTTTCCTGTCTCAACCGCAGTCCATTCATCAGGTCTGTGTTTTTTATGTTTCTCAATTCTTTCAGTCATTTCGGCATCCTTTCCGTCATTTCTGTATGTTGCAATATAGATAACTTTTTTATTTTCATTTTTTGAAATTTCATCCGCAATTTCGCCTGCATATTTGCTTTTCCCGCTCCTGACTCCGCCTAAAATAAAGATAAGCATTTTTAATTTCTTTAAATTTCTTTAAATATTTCCATTCATCAAATCAACAACGGTAAAATTTTCATAAAATTCAATTACATTCAAACATCCGAAGTCCTGTTTTATTTTGAAAAAATTTTCAAACGATAAATTTAACGCATTGCAGATTATAATGCGATTTGTGCCGCCGTGTGCTACAACAATTATTGTGTGCTCTTTGCCATCTTTTATTTCTTCTTTATTCGCATTGAGGATAAAATTTAGTCCTTTTAATATCCTGTCTTTAAAGTCATTAAATATCTCTGCATCCGGGACTGGAAAATTTAACGGGTTGTTTAAATATTCATTCGTCTTGGTTTTTCCGTATTTGTTCTCAATCTCGTTGTATGTCATGCCTTCCCAGTCGCCAAAATTTCTTTCATTAAGTTCGCAAATTTTCTCTATGGATTCAAAGCCATTATGTTCTGAAATTATTCCTGCTGTTTCATAACTTCTTGACAAACAGGACGAGTAAATTTTTGAAATTTTGTAATTTAAGGTCTTAATTTTGTTTCCGAGCAAGACGGCATTCTTTCTTCCAACATCATTTAAAGGAACATCTTTGTTTCCCTGATACCTTTTTTCAGTTGCCCATTCCGTTTCACAGTGTCTTGTGAGGATTACTCTCAACATTTTGTTTCCATACTATATAGGGCGATTTAAACACATTGTCTTATGAGAATTATTCTCAACATTTTGTTTCCCTGCTACATCACCTTGCGGTTGCTCGGAGATTTAAAATTTCTGTGGGAAATTTAAAATCACCTCACTTACGTTCACTCCGTTCCACTCACTTTGTTCGTGTCTTTTCAAAACCTCTGCGGTTTTGAAAATCGCGTATTTCCAAAACTTTGCGTCGAAAATCGTTCGGAGATTTTCAAACAAGGTAACTTCTCAATAACTTGTGGAAAGATGATAAAATATATAATTGTTTTGCATTTTTTGTGTTTGTTTTTTATAAAACGAGCAGTTACAAAATTTATTTGCCCCAACTTATTGAGAAATTACGATTATGGTGATATAAAATCTGATTATTAGTTATTTTATTCGTTTCAAATTCGTTTCAAATTCGTTTCATTCACATCAACACATAATAAATATTTTTCCCTTTTCCCATTCTTTGTATGATTCCCCTGTTTTCTAATGATTTAAAGTATCTATATACCGTAGCCGGTGAAACTTTAAGGATGGTCACACCTTCTTTTCTTGAAATTTTTTCATGTTTTAGAATGTGGTTTACAATATTCTTTTCCTCTTCTTTTAGCTCCTTTAAAATTTCATCCGTAATCTTATACTTTCTAATAGTTACAACAAGGTTTTCCGCAATTAACTCAAATAAAGGTTCAGGCAGCCCATGATCTAAACATTCCTTAAGTATCCTGTTTGTTCCTGTTCCCCATTCTTCCACAAATTTAATCAGAAAAAAACACTCTCCTATTAAACAATTTCTTAACAAAGAATCGTGTTTTCTTTTTAAATCCTCTAATTTGAGCGGCTCAGGTAAATGTCCGCAGCCCCATATCTCAATTCTGTCATTAAATATTCTAATCTGGACATTACTTGCTATTTCATAATCCCTGTGACATATGGCATTTGTAATCGCTTCCCTTACCGCTTCTATCGGATACTCCCAGTTTTCCTCTCTTTCAGTTCCAACAATTTTTGCGTGTAGTTTAATGTGCTCTTTTACAAATTCAAGTGCGTCGTCTCTTTGACTAATAATATTCCCTTCAAAGACCTTCATATCTATGAACTCCAGTGGTTCTGTTCCTTTAAACCGGGCGCATCTTATTTTCGCCGGCAGGAAGAATTTTTGTGTATCTTTTCCAAACAACAAAACAGCAGCATTTGTCAATTTTTCATTTCTGATTAATTTCAGCCGTTCAAGTGCTTCTTTTACGGGCGTCTCAGGATCAACCTCAAAATTTCTCTCATATTTTGCTTTTCTTAAAAACCACTTTACTTTTTCTGAATCAATGTCTTTCAGACATGCTCCTTCACAAATTTCAGAGTCCCAGCCCTTTTTTCGCTTCTCCGTAATAATTCTCTCAATTTCTTCCGGAGGGATTATAGGATTTTCTGTTCCGACTCTTTTGTAAGCAACTCCATCTAAATAATATAATTTATTAAGTCCTTCTTTTACCGCAACTTTTATAATCTTCTCCCTGCCGTCCCCATGAACAGTAATTTCCGGAGTTATTTCCGGCTTTATCTTCTGCCTGACTTTCTGAGATATTGATCTTAAGGTGGGGTCAGAGACCTGCTGTCCGACCAGGGTCTTATTATCAATTCCGAAATATACTGCCCCGCCCTTGTGGTTCAAAAAAGCACATATTGCTCTCAGACCCTTTTCTAACTGTGCGGTTGATTTCTTGAATTCTACTTCCTCGGTTTCACCGTTTTCTATAATTTCTTTGAGTTGTTTTTGATACATTCCCTCCAATTATAATTTTATTAAATTTTAAAATTTTTCCTGATTTATAATTAAGAATTATGGATGAATAAATTAAATTTTGATGCAAATATAAATGTCTATACGAACAACTTTTCAATATCTTCCCTGCCTAATTTCTTAAAAATCCCTTCATCAACTGCAATCACATTCTTAACAAGATTCAGTTTGCTTTCCTGAAGCTGGAGTATTTTCTCTTCAATGCTGTCTTTTGTAATCGCTTTATAAACGAATATGTTCTTTTTCTGCCCTATCCTGTGTGTCCTGTCCATTGCCTGCATTTCTGCCGCCGGATTCCACCACGGGTCAACAATAAACACATAATCCGCTTCGGTTAAATTTAAACCAAGCCCTCCCGCTTTCAAACTGATGAGAAATGCGCTTATGCCCGAATCGTTCTGAAATTTCTCCACGACATCTTTTCTGTCGCTCATCCGTGTGCTTCCGTCAAGATAGGAAAATTTTATACCTTTTCTTTCAAATTCACTGCGGAAAACATGCAGCATTTTGACAAATGAAGAAAAAACCAGAACCTTATGCCCCCCGGCAATAACTTCCTCAATCTGATCCAGCAGCATGTTTAATTTACCGGATTCTCCTTTAAAGCTTTCGTCAATAAGTACCGGATGATTACATATCTGTCTTAATTTCATAAGCCCCTGCAATATCTTAAACCTGGATTTCATGAAGCCACCTTCATTTATCGCATCCTCTATCTCCTTTTTGATTTTAAATTTATGGGCTTCATAAATTTCTCTTTGTTTCGGCTCCATCTCGCAGTAGGATAGGGAAATTTGTTTTTCCGGAAGATCCTTTGCAACCATCTCCTTCTTCCTCATCAGTAAAAACGGATTTATTATATTTTTAAGTGCATTCGTTTTATATTCGTCTTTCTCCTTTTCAATGCTCTTTGCAAATGTCTCTTTAAAGTAATTTATGTTTCCCAGCAGCCCCGGGTTGAGAAATGCGAACTGCGACCACAATTCAAGAGAATTGTTTTCTATCGGCGTTCCGGTCATCGCCAGTTTATGTCTTGATTTCAGATGATATATTTCTCCGGCGGTCTTTGAGAGAGGATTTTTTATATTCTGTGATTCATCAAGTATCACATAATGGAAGTCCTTATCTTTAAACATATCCGCGTCATTCCTTAAAGTCCCGTAAGTTGTCAGGATTATATCCGCATGTTTTTCCCAGATTTTTCTGCCGTCTCGTTCTCTTTCAAGCCCGTGATGAACATAAACATCAAGGGACGGAGTAAATTTCCTAATCTCATTCACCCAGTTAAACACAAGAGATGTCGGAACTACGATAAGTGAAGGTGTTTTAATACCATGCTCTTTTTCGTAAAGCAGCAAACTCAGCGCCTGAACTGTTTTGCCCAGTCCCATCTCATCCGCAAGGCATCCCCCCAAACCGAACTCCTTCAGGAAATGCAGCCAGTCATAGCCGGCTTTCTGATAGTCCCTCAGTTCACCTTGCAGTTTTTTAGGGAGACAAATATGTTTTATCTTCTTAAAACCGGAAAATTTCTCCCTGATTTGTTTAAATTTTTTATCAACCGTCGTTTTTTCCGAGATATCGAGCAACGCCTCTATAATGGCAATCTGCGACCTTGATGCCCTTGCACTTTCATTTTTTTCATCCCGCTCTAACAGACCTGTGATACCAGACAGTTTATTAAGCCATTTTTTAGGGATAACGCCTGTTCTTCCGTCACTCAGTTTAATAAACCGCTCATTGCTGTTTATTGAAGAAAGTATTTGAGCAAAAGAAACCGTTTCTTTTCCGAAAGATACGGCTCCTTTTAAATCAAACCAGTCAATCCCGCTTGAGACCTCTAATTTCAGTTTTGGCTCTTCCGAAGTGATTTTATTATTAAGTAATTCGGATTTTCCATAAATTTCATAACCCTTTGCTATTAAATCATTTGCTACATCAGTCAGCCAGAGATAAGGGTCTATGGAGGGGATAAGCAAATCGCCGCGTTCTGTTGTGTAATGGTCAAGAAGGACTTTGAAATAGGCATTCTCTTTCTCCCGGTTTCTTTGTATCCTGATAATTTTTTCGTTTTCGTTTTTAAACACTATATCCTGCCTGCCGGTGTATAATGCCTCCTGTTGAGCATAGAGAAACCGCAGCTCAATCCCAAATGACTCGCCGTAGTCCCTGAGATACAAACGGGGAATCACCTCAAATTTTTGTTCTTCAACATCATAATCTTCCGGAAGCACAACCTTTCCTATTGCGGATAAGTTCAGATAATATTTTTCTATAATGTCATTCAGCTGGCTGATTTCTATTTCCGCATCAGAAAACTCCGACAGTTTCCTCATGATTCCCTGGTGAGGACATTCCAGTTCAAACAAAATAAAACTATTTTTTTTATTGTCAGAGATGGAAACCCATAAAGGGTCTTTTCCAAGAAAACCGACATCTTTTTTATTAGCCGGAAATTTTTGTTCGCCTATATTTATCATTAATTTAAGGGCTGCCTTTTTTCGTTTTTTGTCTTCGCTAATATTAATCTCAATTTCGCCTTTTTCAGATGGGAATATGCAGTTCTGAAACGCATGCGGATCTGCCAGATATAAATTTTTCATCTCACTCAACAACCTGCTGTCGTCTCTTTCATCAAATTTTTTCTTAACAAGTTTTTCTGATGAGCTAAGCCATTTATTTTCATGCTCTAAATTCCAGATAAACATGTCAAAAATTTTTTTCCTCTTATCAGGTATTGTATCGTAATACTCTCTTATAAATTTAGTTGTGGCATCGGCTGGTGCTCCCGGAATACCTGATTTCAGGATACATCTTTTTTCTATTGAGATTGAGAAGTAACTGTCATAAGAGGATGTATGTTTCTCTGCATTAAAATAAAATAAATAATTTCTTTCAGGGTTTACCTTTGGTTTTTCAGGAGATAATGAATTAAGTTCGTGAATGAAACCATAAAACTGTTCGGAGCGGATTTTGGATATATGTTCTTCTTTTACTTCGGATATTTGTTTTTTGTTTTTTTGCAGAAATAAAGCGAGCAACGATGCGGCAGTATGTTTGCATGTTGAGTGCTCGTGGTAGGGCTGACAATTACACTGTGTCTGAAATGAAAGGAGCTCATCAAAGCCCCTTCTGTATATGCGGACTTTTACATTATCCCTTGCAAGCTGTTTTTCCCACGGACGAAAAGCAGTGATTTTTTCATCTATCTCCGTGAGCATTTCCCTGTCGGTTAAGGACTTTATCTTTATCCTCTTTTCGGTTAAAATATCAAAGGCGTCAGAAACGGATTGTTTTGAGGTGTGTTTCACGATATCGTCCAGAGAGAAATTCCATAAGTCCTCATCTTTTTCAGTCAGCGCGTTTGTGTTTGCTCTGGAAGATGTGTTTGAATTATCTTTGGCTGCGTCTTTGAATTCATTGAGAAATTTAAGTAAAACCGCGACGACATGCTTACAGCCCTTGCCATCATAAGGACATGTGCAGTTGCTGTGAATCGCATTCTTACCAAAAGTAATTGTAATGTCATATATGCCGTAGTTTCCCTTAACTTCTGCACAAATTTCTTTATTTTCTTCAATTACCTTCATGTATATTATGTTTCCATTATAATAATAATTTCTTCCCCGTGCAAATATACTTGGTGAATCAGCATAATTCAGAATGTCTCTCTCAGTAAGATATTTCGGCTCCATTTTCATTACTTGTTAATGTAAAAATTAAATTTAAACTCTTTTATATTTGTTTATTAATGATGGCAATTATTTTTAAGATTATTTAAATTTTCTCATAGAAATTTTAAATATCCGAACGATTTTCAAAATCACAGAGATTTTGAAAATACACGAACGAAGTGAGCGTGAGTGAGGTTATTTTCAAAACGCAAAGTTTTGAAAATATCCGAGCGTAAGTGAGGTTATATATTACTTTGAAATTTCAGGAAATTTTTCCTTTATAGCGGATTCAAAACAGGAACATACATGGTGTTTTGCGTTTTGAAAAACGAACTTAACATTTTTAGTTAAATTTTTAGTTAAATTTTTATTCATTTTGCTAATTTTTAATAATCTATTTTATTAATTTTATTAATTTCTTTTAATATTCTATTTTTATAAACAAAATGCCTACGGTAGAATTTAACACAAACGAATTAACTGAATTAACAGGAATCAGCGACTTAAATTTTTTAAGAGAAAGGATTCCGATGCTCGGAGTTGATATGGAATGTCTTGACAGGGATAAAGCAGTAATGGAAATTTTTCCGAACAGGCCAGATATGCTGTGTGTTGAGGGATTTGCGAGGGCGTTGAAAAATTTTTTAGGGCTCAAAAAAGAGGTTAATACCTACAAAGTTAATGACGAGATAGATGGAGGTGAAATTTTTGTTGATGCGTCAGTTAAACCGGTCAGACCATTTATATCTTCTGCAATAGTAAAAAATTTAACCATAACGGATGCACGGCTAAAATCCCTGATGAATATTCAGGAGAAACTGCACATTACGCATGGAAGGAACAGGAAAAAGGTGGCGATAGGTATTCACAATTTAGATGTCTTAAAATTTCCGGTTACCTATAAAGCGGTAAATCCAAAGGAATATAAATTTATACCTCTAAATTTTGAAAGTTCTATGGACTTGGATGAAATTTTAAGAATGTCTCCGAAAGGAATTGAGTATGGAAAAATAATAAAAAATTTTGCTCAATTTCCGCTCATTGTTGATGCAAATAACGATGCTGTTTCAATGCCGCCCATCATAAATGCCGACCGCACAAAGGTAACTACGGAAACAAAAAATTTATTCGTAGAGATTACGGGAACAAATGAATATGCGGTTGAAAAGGCGCTGGCAATTGTTGTTTGCACGCTTGTAGATATGGGGGGAGAAATTTATAATGTAAAAATTAACAAAATTTAAAAGTTATACTCTTATTTCCTAATTTATAATTAATTTAAAATCATTTTGATACCTATCACGATATCAAAAATAACACTTTTCAAAAAATGAAATTTCTACAAACGAATCAGAAGAGGAACAAAGGAAAGAAGAAATTAGAAACACAGAAGAAACAACAGCACATTCCAAAATGACAGGAAAAAAGAGCATATATAAACCGGCAGCAGTAATTGGATTTTTAGTAAAAACTCTGATGGTTAAACATCCTGAAAAGCAAATATCTCCTGCACACATACAAAGAATTGGATATTTTTTAAAACGGAAAAATTTACAGGAGTTCAAGGATTTTAAATATGCTATGTCTCCTGACGGACCTTTTTCCGGCGCTGTTTCGGTTGAACTTTCAACAGCAATAAGTAGAGATATAGTAAAGATGATTGTAAAAAAGAACGGGTGGTTTCTTGAACCCGGGAAAAATTTTGAAAAAATGGTTGTTTTGTTGTCAGACGATGAAAGGGCTATAATCAGAGAAACAGTAAATGATAAAGTTGGAGATATGGGGTTAAAAGAACTTTCTGAAGAAGCAACTAAAGATTTTTGGTCGAACAGCCCTTTATCAACCCTCTTAAAAACATTTAGCCATTTTAGCACAACCTAAAATTTGAAGTAAAGCCCATATTTCCAGCCATTAAAAAATTCAGAAGAACATTCACACAAAGCCACAAAGTCACCAGGTTACAGAATATAACTCCTTTGTGTCTCTGTGTCTTGGTGCGATTTTCAAAACGCAGAGTTTTGAAAATATCCGAGCGTTAGCGAGGTTAGGAACTAATAAAACGAACTTTCCTGTACGATAAAAAATTCACAGATAATTTTAAATTAAATTACTCGCAAAAAAAAATTACACCAAGCTTTTCGGATGGGTGGGAAACTTGGGGCAAAATATAAAAATAACATTTTTCACTGAAAAGTAAAGCCATTTTAAATTTTTGTAAAATTTAAAATATCCGAGTATCAGCGAACTTATTTCAAATTCGCAAAGAATTTTAAATATGAGAGCGAAGCGAACTTATTTCAAATTCGCAAAGAATTTTAAAATATACTGAAAACTATAAGTTTTCAATCTTTAAAAATGCTTGTAGCATTTTTAAATGAGAGCGAAGCGAACTTATTTCAAATTTATTTAAAATCTCATAAAGGTAGTGAGATGATATAACTTAATTTGCCTTATTTTATTGAGAAGATACATTTTTCAGATGATTAGAACATTTTATAGAAAAGTAAAGGAAGCATGCGGAATTTTCGGAATTGTTGGAAAAGAAAGGACAAATGTTTACAGTAAAATTTATTACGGACTTTTTGCTCTGCAGCATCGCGGTCAGGAATCAGCCGGAATAGCAACCTCTGTTAGTAATGCAAATAATGTATCAAATAATGCAGGCAATGGCATAAAAATTGTTAAAGATATGGGTATTGTGCCTGAAGCTTTGCGAAATAAATTTATTGAAGGGAATACGGGAATCGGCCATGTAAGGTATTCAACAACCGGCTCATCATCCATAGAAAATTCCCAGCCGATTCAGATAAAGTGCAACGATGAAATTTTTGCAATTGCACACAACGGAAATATCGTAAATACAATAGAAATCAAACAAAAGTTAAAAGGTGCGACATTTTTAACTACAACTGACAGCGAGGTCATCGCAAACCTGATTGCACACTATTATGCGTCAAACAAAAATTTTCTGGAATGTCTGAAACAGGCAATGAAAGAAATTGTCGGTTCTTATTGTTTAGTGATTCTGTATCAGAATAAAGTTATTGCCATAAGAGATCCGAACGGATTCAGGCCGTTAGTTATCGGAAAGAATGAAGAAGGCGAAATTTGTGTTGCATCGGAAACATGCGCATTGGACGCAATCGGTTTTTCATACCTGCGGGATGTTGAACCGGGAGAAATTTTTGTTGCTGAGTACGTATATGAAAAAGAAAACGATAAAATTTCATCATCAACATATTCTGTCTTAAAAGACAAAATTTCCCATTGTATGTTTGAGTATGTTTATTTTGCGAGGGCTGACAGTGTTATTAATAACGCTTCTGTCTATCAGGTCAGGAAAGAGATGGGAAAAATTCTGGCGAGCGAAAGTTATGTTGATGCGGATATTGTCATTCCGGTTCCGGATTCCGGGATTACTGCTGCAATCGGATATGCAGAATGGTGCATTGAAAATAAGAAGCGAATTTGTTACAGTGAAGGGCTTATGAAAAACAGATATGTCGGAAGGACATTCATTCTTCCGAATCAGGCGGACAGGGAGAAAGAATTATGCACAAAATTAAATCCCATAAAAACAGAGGTTGAAGGGAAGAGAATAATTCTTATTGATGATTCTATTGTAAGGGGAACCACCATAAAACGACTCATAAAAATTTTAAGGGATAAAGGAGCAAAAGAGGTTCATATAAGGGTTTCGTGTCCGCCAATAAAATTTCCATGCAACTTTGGAATAGATATGCAGACGGCAAAGGAATTTATAGCAAGAGATAAGAGTGCTGGTGAAATTGTCTCGCTGATAGGAGCGGATTCTTTGCAGTATATAAGCATAGAAGGGCTATTCAAAGCAATCGGAACAAAAAATTTATGCGATGCATGCCTTACGGGAATTTCTCCGGTAAGTGAAAAGCAGATGAAACTAACGGATGAGATTATGTGAGTAAAAACTGGAAATTTCCAAAATTTACCCGTAAACAACATCCCCCAGCATCTTCTCTTCCTCATCCCTCTTGTATTGCGTAAATCCGATAAATATCCTTACAACAATACCAATCAAAATTAAAATAACAATTATTCCGTAAACCATAAAGAATGCACCGACTATGTTTTTTTCGGTTTTCAAATCCTCCAGCTTTTTCCCATAAATTTTTGACTCGCCTTTTTCGCCTGCAACATCATAAATTTTAATTAAATTTTCATAAATTTTTTCGTTCTCATCATACTTTGTAATTACATAATCATAAGCAAACGGATTAATTAATATCCTTCCCGTTCCGGCACCATAAGTATTTTCATCAATTTCAGTCCTTACTTTTTCTTCATCATCCTTTAATTTACTTGTATTTGTTATTGCCTGTATGTATTTATTTTCGCAGTCCGTTTGTTCGGGAAGTTCTTTGCCGTAAATTTCCCCGATTTTTTTGGATAAGATGCTGCACTTTTTGTAGTCATTTTCTTTATAAATTTCCAGATTTTTTCTTATATTTTCAATTTCCGTATCTATTTCGCTTTTCTCCATACTTCTTGCATAATTTAAAATTTTGGTTGCTTTATCCTGCAAATCACTTGCTGTTATTAACTTTTTCACCGTTTCTATCTTATTTATGCTTCTTTTAATGGTTGAAATGTGAGACAATTTTTCTCCGATATCGTTGGTATTTTTCATTGCGGAAATTTCGGAAATCAGTGTTTTGGATGCGGAATAAATATACATCGTTCCTGCAAGGTTTTTTAAATTTTGTTTTTCTGTAGATGTTTTGGCACTTTCAAGCATCAAAATTAAATTTTCCGAGAGCTCGTTTTTAGGCATATTTTTTGCCTCTGTAATTGATTCGTCAATTGAGGGAAAATAAACTAATGTGCTCGTAGAAAATTCACTGCTTCCCGCATAAGTTGTCCTTATTTTAAATTTCCACTCTCGTTTTCCCAGTTCTGCATCTTCCGGAAGTGAAATTCTGAATGTAAAATTTTCAGATGAATTTGGCTTTATATAGTCAATCGCAGGTGGTGTTATCCATCCGTCATCCCCGGAAATTTTTTCAATTGCTACACCTTCAATCGGAGTATAACCACCAGTTTCTTCAATGCTCAGTGATTTTTCTTTAATGTTTTTTTCCTGCGAAAATGTTAATGATTCAAAATCAATATTACCTGATATTCTCATTACAGGATAGGGAATTTCATACATGAGCAGATAGTCAATATTGTCCTCCGGTTTATTGTTTGTTGCTTTTGCTTGTGTATTTAGGGTATAGTTCCCGGGAAATAAATTTCTTTCAGGAACAGTGAGAGTGATTGGCTTTGAAACAGTAGCACCTGGATTTATTTGTGAAAAGAAATATGGCGGAGCTAAATTTTTATCATCTTTTATATCCAAATATATGGGTTCTCCTTCTTCAAGCGGTTTAATATCAACACTGACATGTTTTGCGGGATTGTACCCCATGGTCTCTGCTATAACAATATTTCTTGTATATTTTTCACCTGCTTTAACCTTTTCTAAGTTGTTATCCCATGTTACCTGTAATTGCGGCGAAGGATACTTGACTGTTATTGTTCCGTTAACATAAACCACTTCACTACTATTAATTTTAAAAATTTTTACTTTGCAGGTATATTTTCCTTCCGCCTGCGATGCCAAAACATCAAAATCAATAGATATAGAAGATGACGAGTTTCTTGAAATTGTAACCGGGGATGCGGAGGCAGTTATATTTCCGCAGTTCTCGCCGGTGGCATTTATAGTTATACTAAAATTTTCTGTATTTATAATTTCTACACTATAACTTTCTGTAAATGAAAGCCCGGGGGTTTTTGGTTTATCAAAAAGAACTTCAACTGAAAAAGTAGACGGTGTTGAGGGGGATTTGCTTATTGCCTGAACATTTGAAATTAAAGCAATTGTAATTATGCAAATACAAAAAATGCAGAATATTCCGGATAATTTATGCTGAAATTTTATCATTAAAAACTAAATTTAATTAATATAAAAATTAAATTTAGATAAAATTAAAGATAATAAGATAAATTTTAAATTTATTTATCGCAAAACAAAAATAAGAGAAAAATGAAACCAAACCAATTTAGGTAAATATAATAAAATGGCCTACCTGACAAAAGTAACATCAAAAGGGCAACTCACTCTACCGAAAGAGATAAGAAAAGTACTTGCACTAAATAGAAACAGTTATCTCGCAGTTGATGAAGTCGGAGAATATATTTTAATGAAAAAAATAAGTGCAAACCCGGATGAAATTACAGATATTTTTCAGGAACATGTAAGGGAAAGAAAGGTTACTAAGGAAGAACTGATTAAAACACTAACAGATATCCGGAGAAAAAATGGCAATAAAGGTAATGATTGATGCTAATATTTTATAATCTTAATTATAATTCAATTGAATTATGTTTAAATTTTCTAAATTTTACAAAAATGACCGATACAAATATAGAGGAAAAAATTAAAGGCATTTATGTTGTGCTTACAGTCGGAGGAGAAGGAACGAGGATGTATCCTTTAACCTTGCATTGTCCGAAGCCGCTGATTGATATGTGCAACTATCCAATAATAAAAAGAATATGCGAAATTTTTATAGTGCAGGGCTGCAGGAAATTTATTTTTGCGAGCAAGGGCTATGAGAATAGTGTGCGAATTAAAGAGGTTATGGGATTAGGAAGAGATATGGTAAAAAGAATGCAAACCCGCGGTATTGAAATTTCCGACCTTGAATTTAACTATGCCCCGAAATATGACGACAAAGGAAGTGCCGATGCGACAAAATTTGCTGCAAAATTTTTTAATATAAATAGTGATATGATTATAGTCGGCGGCGACCAGATAATGGATATGAATATTGAAGCGATGTTAAAATTTCACTACGAAAAGAACGCACTGATGACAATCGGCTTATTAAAAGTTGATGATGTTTCCCAATACGGTGTTGCCGAATTAAATGAAGATGGAAGAATAATAAAATTTGTTGAAAAACCAAAGGCATGCGAGACAAAAAGCAATCTGGCAAATATCGGAGTTTACATATTATCACCAAAAATAAGGGAAATTTTTGAAAAAGAAAATATTGATGTCGTTAAGGATTTCGGAAAGGATTTAATTCCCTATTTGGTGAATAATAATTATGAAATTTACGGATTTTCACACGAATATTACTGGAATGATGTCGGAACACCAGACAGATATTTACAAACGACAGCAGATATTCTTAATGGCAAACTAAATAATATAAAATTTAACAAAAACGAAGAAAGGTATGAGATGGTTTGGATAAAGGAAGATACATATAACCGTCTTAAAGCTCAAATACTGACTCAAAAAATTTTACTGCAAAAGCCGCTTCGCATAGGAAAAAACTGTGATATTGAAGATGCGCTCATTGAAAATTCGGTAATTGGGGATTCTGTAATAATACACAAAGGTTGTAAAATAACGAATGCAGTTATAGGTGATTTTACGCTCGTTGAAGAAAACTGTACGCTTAATAAATGTATCATTGGAAAGCACACAACAATCGGAAAAAACAGCAGGATAGATGCCGATGTGAATGAATTCGTAGCAACAAAATCAAGGATACCTGTAATTGGCGATGAGACAGAAATTTATCCGAATTCAACAGTCGGACCCGGAAAGAGAGTTGCATGTATTGCCGATTCTTACAAAGTTCTTGCGACGGGAAAATTTACTACATTAGGAATGGATGCAAAGAGTGTTTATTTTATAGAGAAAGAGTAATGAAACATTGATACTAAATGAATTTATAACTATTCAGCCACAAGGAAATTAGAGGTAAATTTCTTGAGAAATTTTCAAACCTTTCCGAGTAAATTTCGTCTTTAAATAGTTACAATGAACCTTGAAAATATAAAGGACCGGGGAATAACTATTGTAAGTATTATCTTTGTTACAATATTTGTAATTTTTATTTTTCGCAGATTGCCGCAATACATTTCAATGACGATTCTTATGTTTTTTATTGTAGGTGTTTTTGTGTTATATGTTTATAAATTTCAGAAAGAAGAGGAAATGAGATACTATTTTCTTGGTGAAGTAAATATTGGAGTTAGAGGACCTAGGCACGATTTACCAACTGCACCAATTCTTGTAAATTTTGACAAAATTCCAAATGCTGCAAAACTTGTTGAGGAAGCTTCTTGGAGTAAAGATTGGGCAATAAAAATAGGTGTTTGTAAAGCTATAGATTGGCATTTTGACAAGATTCCAAATGCTCCTGAAATTTTAAAAAAGTTGATGAAAGATGAATCCATTGATGTTAGAGATAAAGCTGCTGAAGTTTTTAGAAAGCATTTGGATAAGATTCCAAAAAAAATCACAGATGATATTATTATAGAAAATAGTAGAATCATAGGAGATATAGATGATACTCCTATTAGATATACTGACGTTTTAAAAAAGTATTTTGATAAGATTTTCAAACGCTGTAAAAATTATAGAAAGATCGGCAAATGATGAATAGGTACAGAGTTCCGAGATTAGTCAGGTTTAGGGATGATAAGTCGGTAGAAGAAGCGGATACAACTGAAATATTAGGGGAATTAAGCAGATAATGGTTGTGTAATTTTGCGTTTTAGAAAATTTAAAAATAAAATAAAGGAAATTTAGATAAAATGTTAGAGTATGCACAGAAAAGTATAAAAAACAATTGGAAAACTATTTTAATATTCCTCACTATAATTTTTTTTATAATTGTAATTGGAATTATTTATTGTGTCACTTTACCAGAAATTGTTCTTTTTATACTCGTAGCAATTTTTGTCTTTTTATTAGTTTCTGATCTACTTAGAAAAGCAAAGATGGATAAATTAATATATGGTCCAACGGGCGCTGTTAGAGGAAATCCTAGGATTTGCCCTGCTTTCCCTCCAATAGTTGGAAACTTTGATCATATCCCAAATGCTGCAAATCTTGTTGAGGAATTATCATATTATGATGGAGGCGTATTTGATAAAGGAGAGATGTATGGAATAATAGTCGCGGCCGAATCAATAGATAGAAATTTTGATAAGATTCCAAATGCTGCTAAAATTATAGAAAGATGGTCAAATGATAAATATAAATGCGTGTATGTTACAGATATAATAAATCACTATTTTGATAAGATTCCAAATGCTTCAAAAATTATAGAAAGATTGATGAATCGTAAATATAGTATATATACACCTTACAAGGTTCCTGATGTGATAAAAGAACATTTTGATAAGATTCCAAATGCTGATAAAATTATAGAAATGTTGGCAGAAGATAAAAATGAATATGTACGAATTGGTGTTGTAGGAGTAATAAACCAACATTTTGACAAGATTCCAAACGCTGCAAAATTATTGGAAAAACTTGCTCAGGATGAATATAGTGGTGTTAGAAACGATGCAATAAAGATAATTAAAGAAAAATGGAATTATCCTGCTCAGATATATAGAAATAAATTTTCAGAATCTTTTATCAATAAAATTTCAATGGAAAGCGAAAGCGGGGAAATACAAATATTAAGGGATTTAATTTCTGAAAAAATAGATGAAAGTAAATCTCGGCAAATTTCTGATCTTGTTGAAAGAATTTTATTGGAATATAAAAGTGAAAATAAAATTGCTTTGTGTAGAATGCTTTTGGAAAATTTTTATAAATTTCCAAAAGCGAACGAAATAATTGAAAAACTTATGAAAGATCCTGATGATGCTTTTAGAGAAAGTGTTGCAGATGCTGTTTCAAAGTATTCTGAAAATATTATAAACATTCAAACATCACAAAAAATATTAGAAATGTTTGCTAATGATAAATACGATGGTGTCAGATGGTATGCTGTTCAGATGGCTGCAAAGAACATTGACAGAATTCCTAATGCAAAAGCAATTATTAAAAAGTTAAAGGACGATCCAAGCAAAACCGTTAGAGATTATGTGAAAAACATTTGGTGGAGACATATGCATTAAAATATAATATTCAAATCTAAATTTAATATTCAAAAAAAATAAATTTCATAAAGATGAATATAAAAGATATTGTTTTGGCAGGATTTGTTACAATGGTTTTGGCTTTTTTAATTGCGGGAAATGTAAATGCATATAGTGATGCGGGAAGTTATTTCAATTGTGGAAATTGTAGTGATTGTATAGATGCTTTGAATGATAATGGACATAATGAAGTAAGATTAACTGTGAATATAACAAATCAAAATGAAACATGTATTAACAATCCTTCAAATTTCAGCAATAAAATATTTGATTGTCAAGGATATGTAATTGACGGAAATTTAACAGAAGAAACTCACGGAATTTATTTAATGGACAAGCAAAACAACACGATAAAGAACTGCATAATTACAAATTTTGAGGACGGAATTTACCTGGCTTTTTCTTCAAATATTTCATTAATGAACAGCACAATAAGATCAAACTGGAATGGAATTTATATGTTTGGAAGCTCAAATAACAATTTAATTTTGAACAATACAGTTTCAAATAATGGTTTGACGGGAATTTCAATTGCTAATTTTTATGGGTCTGCAGATGTTAAAAGTTGTATTAATGAAACACAAGGAGCAAATGCATCAAATAACTCAAATACATCAAACGAGACCAATCCATCGGAAATTGGTGCAAAAGTAACAGCATGCATAAAAGACGGAAAGGTTGTCGCATGCACAAAAAATGCTACAAATGAAACAAAAATGTGCGAAAAAGTTCCGGCAATGGGACCTGGCAACACAAATAATACCTTTAAAGACAACATAATTTTAGACAACGGAATAGGAATTTATTCAAATTCATCAAATTCAACAATAAATACAAATGTTTTAGACAATAAGGTATATGACCTTTATTCCGATAATTGGGAATCAAGTTCAGGAGATACCAATATCTGCTTTAAAACAGAAGGGTGGAATGATAATAATACCCAAGGATGTAAAATTTTATTTATTTCAGAAGAATTTGACTATGATGATAACGGAGCAATTGATACTTTTGACGCAGTTGCGGGACTTGATTATTTAAGTGAAGGCAAAGAAATTTATTACAATGGAAGCAAAATCGGAGGAAACGATTTATTGCTTAGAATATTTGCCTTGATTAATGAGATTGTAATCAAGGGATAAATCCTTATTTTATCTTTGCGTTTTGTTAAAAGATGAAACTAAAATCAAAAATTTTACATATTGAAGCTGGAAATTTTGTTGTCGTAATAAATGAGGAAGACGCAAAGGAAATGGGAATTTGCCTTATAGACAGAGTAGAGATTTATTCTGATAATTGCAAAAATAAGCTCAATGCAATTCCAAATTTTACAAAAATTTATCTTAATAAAGGGGAAATCGGGATTTACGAAGAAGTCAGACAACGGCTAAATATTCAGGAGGGAGACATGGCTGATGTTTCGCTTTCTTCCCGTCCCGTATCGCTTGAATATATAAGAAAAAAAATTGACGGAATAAATCTGGGTGATGAAGAAATTAAAGCAATTGTGAGAGATATTGTGAATGGAAATTTAAGTTCCGTTGAACTGGCGGGCTTTGTAATTGCTACTTATGTTCATGAAATGACGAGCGGTGAGACGATTTCTTTAATAAATGCGATGGTTGAAACGGGACAAAGTATTGATTTCGGGGAAAATGTAGTTGATAAGCACAGTATCGGGGGTATCGCGGGAAACAGGACAACGATGCTTTTGGTTCCGCTCATAGCGTCGGCAAATTTAAAAATTCCGAAAACATCATCGCGGGCAATAACTTCGGCATCCGGAACGGCAGATACGATGGAGGTCCTGGCAAAGGTTGAATTTGATGCGGAAAAAATAAAAGAAATTGTTGAGAAAACAAACGGGTGTATGGTTTGGGGAGGGGCGATAAATTTAGCACCTGCCGATGATAAAATAATAAAGGTGGAATATCCGCTTTCAATTGATCCGGACTCACAAATGCTCGCGAGTGTCATGGCAAAAAAGAAAAGCGTTAATGCGAAATATCTGCTCGTTGATATTCCAGTCGGAAGGGGTGCGAAAATAAGCAACACTGAAAAAGGAAAAAAATTGGCCAGCGAATTTATCAACATAGGAACAAAATTAGGAATAAATACAAGATGTCTGATAACAGACGGATATTCTCCTGTTGGAAACGGAATAGGCCCTGCATTGGAAGCGAGAGATGTGCTAATTGCCTTAGATTATGAAAATTTTAAAAATAAAAATGAAAATTTTAAAATTCCTTATGATTTGATAAATAAATCGCTTGACATGGCTGCAAATATTTTTGAAATGGCCTACAATAAAAAGGGCGAATACAGAAAAACAGCGGGAGAAATTTTAAAGACGAAGGCATTAAAAAAGATGAGGGAAATTATTGAGGCGCAGGAGGGAAATCCGGAAATAAAAGCAGAAGATATAGAAATCGGGGAGAAATTTTGCGATATAAAAGCAGAATATAAAGGCAAAGTAAAATTTATAAGTAACTGGAAAATTTCCCAGATTGCGAGAGCAGCGGGAGCGCCTTATGATAAAAAAGCAGGGCTATATTTAAAAATTTCGGCAGGGGATTTTGTAAGGAGCAATGAATCGTTATTCACCTTGTATTCTTCATCGGCTCACAAATTACAGCATGCGATAGAGCTCGCAGAACGACTAAATCCGGTAGAAATCGGGGGGGCGATAATTGAGAAGATTGAATAAAAACAAAAATTGAATCAAAAATTATGCTACGATAAAAAGCAATGTTAAATTGTAAAGATAATTTGTTATTTTTCTATAAATTTATTTTTAATCCTAATTATATTATGTTTTTGACAAAAATTGTGAGTTTATTGATGGACACTACTTAACAAAAAATGGCAAGCAAAAATTTAATATTTTTTGGAATAGCAATTTTGATGATATTTGGAATATTAATAGAATTTAATGTATTTTATGGATGTAATATAAATGATCCAAATTATCCTTCAGCTTTATTAGCAAACAACAATATTGTTTATTGCGGTGATGATAATGGTTGTATTGGAGGTATAAGCAAGGGATACAATACGGACTATGGAAACAGATACGAATTGTATTCCACAATTGCGTGGAATTATGTAAACGAGATGGAAAATCTTTCAACAGTTAACTTTACAAAATTGACAGATGTTATTAATTGGCAAACTGCAACATCAATGGTTAAAGTTGGAAATAATTATTATATTGCGTATGAAGATTATAGTAATAATAACCACAATCCAAAAATAAAATTTATGTATCTTTCAAATGCAAGTGCCCCTCATAATAATATATCCTTTGAAATTTCACAGCAAGGAATGAGATATTACTATGCTGCAATGACGTACGAGAGTAATAAAATATATTTGGCATATATGGGCAGAGGAGAAAGCGACTTACAAGCAAGTTTATATTATAGAGAATGCACACCATCAGCAGCTTCATTATCCTGTACAAATGAAGAAAAAATTGCCGCCATTCTGGTAGGAGATGCAAAGGAACCAGCAATCGCCAGATATAATGGAAGGACCTATATTGCTTATGTAAATAATTCTGATATATACATTTATACAAAGGAAGATAATACTATTATTAGACCTATAACATTTGCAGAGAAAATAGCATTTAACTGGAATTATTCAATCAACGGGGACTTACAAGAACTTATATCATACTTGGCGAGTTTGGGAATTATTGCAAATGACGCACCAAATACTACGCAGACAGAAATTAAGTTTGCTAATGCTACCTTAACACTTATCAATAAGCTTGATAATACATATTATGTATTGATCGTCTCAAATAAAGGAAAATATGCGCTTAAGGTTAAAAAAGAAGATATTATTAAAGGAAATATAACTGTTTATGGTGCCGATACTTTATGTGAAGTTGATACAAAAGGACAGAAAATGAATATGACTTGTGAAGCACACCATCCGAACATAATATTTAAAGATGGCAATTTATATGTGTCATATCAAGTAGATACACCCTTATTGGATACTATTGATCTGCACTACCCCATAAAGGACAAAATAACTGGAACAATAAAGACAATATATTTTGTGAGAGCAACTTTAACAGATAATAGAATTTACATTGACAAATGTGTGCAGGCAAATTGTACTGCTGCAACTAGAACGATCTTACATAAAGCAGTTAGTGCTGAGGGTGTAAAGAAATCTGACTTTGATGATGCAAGTTTTAATACTGCAACTTTTTCAAGTATTAAAAATCCGTGGTTGTTTGAATTTAATAATAGTGTGTATGTTTCAGTTGATGCGTCAGACGCACCGTATGTGTGGAAATATAACGAAAGTGCAGCAGGAATAAATGTTGTGAATCTTGATAGTGCAAATATTACTAAAACAATAAATATGGATTTAGTGAAATATGGAGGCGCTTATACAAAATGCGCATTTAGTAGTAATGAATATATTTCCGCTCCAGACATAAATGAAAGAGATGTGCGAGGATATCCATCTAATGATCCGGTTATAAACATAAATTTAACAAATGTAAACACTTCGGAATTAAAGGTAAAAGTTGGAGGTGATGAAATCACATTAACTATTGATGGCAATAATATGACTACCGTTGCGCCTGATGGAATGTTAAGCGAAAATGCAACTTTAAATAGCAATATGATAATATTAAAGTTAAATAGATACTATTATATTAAAACGATTGATGATCTGGAAACAATAGGTGAGTGGGACTTTATAGATGGAAAATATATCTACAATGTTACAGTAATTGTGGGAAATGGCACAGAGCAGGATATCATACTGAAAATTGGAAATATTTCAATAGGCGACTTTGTTGCACCAAATATAAGAGATGAGGATGTTAAGATAGTTAATTTAAAAGATAAAGGTGAGTTACATGCCGAAGATACCGTTTACATAAATGTAAGTTTGAAGAGTGGAGAATCCCTTCCGGCGGTAGTAAAAGTATTCTTCCAACCTTATGTGAATAATAGTGAAAATATAATATATGGTGCTGCAGCAGGATTACAATTAGGAGATCCTAATTTAGACCTGATATTTGATAATCAGGGAATAGAAAATGGGTTTGGATTGGTTGGTGTTGAAGGTAAGTCTTATGTATTGCCAGATAAAGTTAATAATCAAACGACATATTATCTAAAGGTTACTGTTGTTGTTTATGATATGTGTTGTAACTTCCAGGTATGGAATGAGGTCTTAAATATTACAAAGAAAGAAGGAGGGGCCCTATGCCCAGAATGCGAACCACAAGTTATTCATTGTGATGACCTTAACGGTGACGGAATGATGGATGTTTTTGACGCCGTTGAAGCATTAGAAGTTTTAAGTGGAGAAAAAAGCACAAATAATAATGTGTCTAACATGGAATGTTTACGCAATAATGGAAATTTAACATTACAGGATGTTTTAGATTTGATGGGTAGATTGAATCAATGATGAAAATTTCTTAAATTTTATTTTGTTTAAAAAAAGTAAAAATAAATCAACGAATGAATTTTAAAGACGAAGGCATTAAAAAAGATGAGGGAAATTATTGAGGCACAGGAGGGAAATCCGGAAATAAAAGCAGAAGATATAGAAATCGGGGAGAAATTTTGCGATATAAAAGCAGAATATAAAGGCAAAGTAAAATTTATAAGTAACTGGAAAATTTCCCAGATTGCGAGAGCAGCGGGAGCGCCTTATGATAAAAAAGCAGGG
>JAGWDQ010000079.1:0-19290 GCA_018260615.1 Candidatus Altarchaeum sp. | reverse complement strand
GAAAATTTCCCAGATTGCGAGAGCAGCGGGAGCGCCTTATGATAAAAAAGCAGGGATATATTTAAAAATTTCGGTCGGGGACTTTGTAAGGAGCAATGAATCGTTATTCACCTTGTATTCTTCCTCGGCTCACAAATTACAGCATGCGATAGAGCTCGCAGAACGATTAAATCCGATGGAATTTTGGGGGGGCGATAATTGAGAAAATTGAATAGGACTGAGTAAATCCTATCTTTCCCAAAAAACACAGGTAATGATATCTTAAAATTGATACTCCTTAAACCATATCAGGAGAAGATTTTAAAGTTGTTCCAAAATGATGAGCTCGCAGAAAAAAGGTGTTTAAAATCAGGGAATATCAATTACTCTGAACAGAAAAAATTACGCCCAAAAATCAGGAAAAAGTTTAGAAATTTTTACGGATAGATGACGATTGTTTCAATTTTTTGGGCGGGAAACCCGGATTATGATGAAATATTTATAATAGAGTTGTTGCTTTTTAAGAGATTTGAGGGTAAATTTTAGTAAAAATTGAAGGTAAAAATTTTATTAAGCAACATGTCTATTAAAAATACTCCGAGTATTTTTAGTATGGTATAAAATAACCCGTATAAACTATTTCGCAACAACTCTAATACAAACAACATAATATTTAAAAATTATCAAATCATAATTCATAAAGAATTTTATAATTTTTTTAACAACTCTAAAATGATAAAATTAGTTCCGAAATTTGAAGGCAACATTCCCGTATTTGCAGAGAATATAAGCCCGGATAAATTTTCCGGAAAGTCCGTTGACGAAATAAAGAACATTGAAATTTTTCACGGAAATCAAAGGAAAAATTTAGCGGATTTGTTTGAGATTCACACAGAAGGAGACGAAAATGAAGAAATTTTAATCGTTGGCGATGTATCAATGGTCAGGGAAATCGGAAAGGGAATGACAAAAGGAAAAATTACAATTAACGGAAATGCCGGAATGCACCTTGGCGCATATATGGAAGGCGGAACGATTGAAGTTCAGGGAAATACTGACGACTGGCTCGGAGCGGAAATGAAAAGCGGACTGATAAAAGTTAGCGGAAATGCGGGAAATTTTGCCGGCGGGGCATATTACGGAAGCAATGCCGGAATGAACGGAGGAATAATAATTATTGAAGGAAATGCTGGTAATGAAGCCGGAAGATTTATGGCTTTGGGAACAATTGTTGTTAAAGGAAATGTCGGAAATTTTGCAGGCGTTCATATAAAAGGCGGGACAATATTTTGCTTTGGAAATTTAGGCGCAAGGGCGGGAGCCGAGATGCATGACGGAACCATAGTCGCAATGCATAATCCGGATTCCGGTTCACCAAATTTACTCCCGACATTCAAATCAAATGCAATTGCAAAATTTTCATTCATAAATTTATTTTTAACCGAACTGCGAAATTACGGCATTCAGACGGATGCCCGGTTTTTCGGAAATTACGAACGGTTTAGCGGCGACTTCGCCGAACAGGGAAAAGGTGAAATTTTTTTATTCAGAGGATAGAAAAATTTTATGCAGGCATTTATTTTTTGGTCTTTATTTATATCTCCTTCTAATTAATAAACCCTAAAAATTAAAGTTATAAATTTAAAAAGTTAAAATTTTCTAAATTGGTATCTCACATTTTAATTCCCAAACACGAGGTGATAACAAAAAAAGAAGTTGGAGAACTATTGAATAAGTATAATGTAACAAAGGACAAACTACCGAAAATTTATGAATTTGATGCGGCAATAACCGAATTACATACAAAACCCGGCGATGTAATAAAAATAACCCGAAAAAGCCCGACCGCAGGAACGGCATTCTATTACAGGGTTGTTATTTCAGGAACGATTCACGGAAAGGGTGCTTCTGAACGTACCGAAGAGGAAATTGCAGAGTATGCTGACGATGTGGGAGAGGAAGAAGACGAATCATCGGAAATTTAAAAATTTAATCTGATTTTTATGTTTTTTATTGTGCTTTAAGATAAATTTTAATTAAATTTAAGTGTTTTACAAAATAAAAATAAACCAAAATAAAAATGTTACGGATGACGGATTTTCTTGATAAGGATGCAATAATGAAGTACCAGATTGATTCTTATGACTGGTTAATATCCGAAGGACTTCAACAGGTAATTGACGAAAGAAAAATTTTGCCTGTGAATATTGAGGACTATACTATAACCCTGAAAAAAATCAAAGTAATCCCTTTGAATGAAGAAACCGAGGGGGGATTAAAAGACAGACATGTATCGGAGTATAGAATTAAAAACATCACATATCACGCAAGGATGATATTAACAGTTGAAGAAACACATAAAAAGAAGGACAAAGAAGGTAATGAAAAAGATGAAAGCCGGGAGGTAGACCTGTTTATAGGGCATCTTCCTATTATGTTAAAATCAAAGATATGTTTGTTAAACGGATTGTCTGATGATGAATTAATCGCAAACGGAGAGGACCAGGAAGATCCGGGCGGATATTTTATTGTAAATGGAACCGAAAGAGTGCTTATCGGAGTTGAAGATGTAGCGCCAAATAAAATAATAGTTACTTTTGAGGATAATTTAGGAAAGAATACTGCAATGGCAAAGGTTTCGTCAATAAGACATGGTTTCAGATCAAGAACGACTGTGGAAAAAATAGAAAATTCTCCGTCCATTAATGTTTCATTTCCCGGTGCAACAAATGTGCCATTCGGATTTTTATCCAAGGCGCTGGGTCTGACAAATAGCGAAATTATGGAATTGTTTGACGAAGACACCCGTGCAGAAATAGTGCCAACATTAACGGAAGAGTCATCCGATGAGGCCTTTAAAAAATTATGCAAGAAGATTAGTTTCGGGCATGCCGAAGAATATCAGGAACTGCGAACAGAACAGACAATAGACAATTATCTGTTGCCGCATATAGGAAACAATAAGAATGTAAGAAATGCAAAAGCAAGATTTTTGGCAATTATGGCAAAGAAAGCAATAAGATTATTACAGGGAAAGAGAAATGAAGACGACAAGGATCATTATCAAAACAAAAGGGTTCGGCTTGCAGGTGATTTGCTTCAGGAATTGTTCAGGGTAAGTTTTAGCATGCTTCTTAAGGACATAAAATACCAGCTTGAAAAACAGCATACACGAAAGAGGGATGTAACCGTAAGCAACGCTGTTCGCAGCAGGACAATGGATGAACGAATAGAATTTGCACTGGCAACAGGTAACTGGACCGGAGGAAGAAGCGGAATAAGTCAGGTTCTTGACAGAACAACATTTCTTTCATCAATTTCACACAGAAGAAGAATATCTCTTTTACTGGAAAAAACACGACCTCATTTTGAAGCAAGAGATGTTCATGCCACACAATGGGGAAGGGTTTCTGCTAACGAAACACCGGAAGGAAAAAACTGCGGATTAGTTAAAAATTTAACTGTGGGAGCAATTATAAGCAAAGAAAGAGACGATTCTTATGTAAGAGAAAAATTAGAAAAAATATGTTCTCAAAGCGCATACAGTACTGATGTATATGTTAACGGGGTACTTATTGGCAGTCATCCGGAACCAAAAAAACTTGTTGAGGACTTAAGAGAGGAAAGAAGAAACGGAAAGATTGACTATGATGTATCTATTGCTTACGAAGAAAGAAATAATGAAGTCCAGGTTTATTCCGGTGCCGGAAGAATATTGCGGCCATTAATAGTAGTGAAAAATTTAAATAAAAAAGGAGATGGTCTGATTGAAGATGTAAAGAATAAGGGGCTGAAGTTTGAGGTTTTAGTGAAGAAAGGTATTGTTGAGTATGTTGATGCCGCTGAGGAAGAAGAGGCGTACATTGCAATTACTCGTGACAAGATAACAACCGAACACACCCATGCAGAGATTACACCTTCTATATTAACAAGTATTGCCGAGGGATATATTCCATTCGCAAATTATAATTCCGCACCAAGAGTGGAAATGGCATCGGCAATGGCAAAACAGGCAGTAGGAATCCCGACAACATCTTTTCCATCCCGTCTTGATAGTTTAATGCATGTTATGGATTATCCGCAAAGACCGGTAGTCAGAACAGATGTTTCGGAAATATTTCATTTTGATAAAATGCCCGCAGGACAAAATTTTGTCGTAGCACTTTTATCTTATGATGGATATAATATGGAAGATGCAATAGTAATTAATCAAAGTTCCCTTGAAAGGGGATTAGGCAGATCAACTTTTTACAGAACTTATACTGCGGAAGAAGTTCATTATCACGGTGCCCAGCAGGACAGGTTTGAGATTCCAAAAGAAGATGTTGAAGGGCACCTGCCGGCAGACGCGTATAAAAATTTAAGTAATGACGGAATAATACTTCCCGAGACAGAATTTAACAGTGAAGATGTACTTGTAGGAAAAACCGCGCCCCCGAGATTTTTGGAGGAAATAAGTATGTTCGGAAGAATTGCCGAGAGGAGAAGAGATGCCTCGGTAACTGCAAATGAAATGGAAAGCGGGTGGATTGAGAGTGTCGTTCTTACGGAAACAGACGAAGGAAACACAATGATAAAAATTAAAACGAGAAGCCCGAGAATACCTGAAATCGGAGATAAACTGGCATCAAGATACGGACAAAAAGGAGTTATCGGAATGACCGTAAGACAAGAAGATATGCCATTTACTAATGAAGGAATTGTTCCCGACCTTATTATGAATCCTCATGCCATACCTTCAAGAACAACAGTCGGGCATCTTATTGAAATGCTCGGAGGTACAGCAGGATGCCTGGACGGGAGATTTATTGACGGGACAGCGTTTGAAAATGAAAAAGAATCTGATTTAAGAAAAGTCCTTGAAAATTTTGGATTTAAGAACAACGGGAAGCAAATTTTATATGATGGAAGAACAGGAGAAAAAATAGAGGCGGAAATTTTTATCGGTGTTATTTATTATCAGCGGCTTCATCACATGGTTGCAAATAAAATTCACACCCGGGCAAAAGGACCGGTTCAGATGCTTACGAGACAACCAACGGAAGGCAGGGCAAAGCACGGTGGTTTAAGATTCGGAGAGATGGAGAGAGATTGTTTGATTGGACACGGTGCATCTGCGGTATTAAAAGACAGGTTGCTTGATGAGTCCGATAAGGTTAAAATCCCTCTTTGTTCAAAATGTGGTGTGATGGCGGTTCATGATTATGAAAGAAATAAATTTACCTGTCCTGTTTGTGGGGACTCTCAGGTCTATGAAATAGAGATTGCCTACGCATTTAAACTTTTAATTTCAGAACTATTAGGCATAGGAATAGTTACAAAATTTAAACTGAAAGATAAAATTTAACAACAAAATTTTTTACTAACAAATTAATAATAAATAAATTTAGCAAATATCAATATCAAATAAACACCAAATAAAATGTCTCTCACAAGAACCTTTTCTTTAAAAAAGAAAAGCATTCAGGAAAAGAAAAAGCAAACCGGTGAAGAAAATTTTTTACTAACAAATCAATAACAAATAAATTTATTAAAATTTAAAAATTCAATAACATTAAAAATGTCTCTCCAAAAAAAGATTGAGTCAATACAATTTGAACTGGCATCGGAAAACCTTATAAGAAAATTATCTGTTGCGGAAATAAAAGACCCGACAACTTATGCCGATGACGGATACCCCGTGGCAGGGGGCCTGATGGATCCTCGTCTGGGAGTTATTGATCCGGGAATAAAATGCAAGACATGCGGGGGCAGGATGAATGAGTGTCTCGGGCACATCGGACATATTGAACTTATAAGGCCCGTTGTTCATGTTGGCTATGCAAAGGAAATATTTAGAATTTTAGAGTTGAGTTGCAGAAAATGTGGGGGCTTAAAATTTACGGATGACGAAAGGAAAAAATTTAAGGATGCTCTTAACAGGGGTGATGAAGAGGAATGTACAAAAACAGAAAAAGATGCAAGAAAGAGAGATGACGGGCCATGTACACATTGCGGGGCAGAGCCAATGAAAATAAAATTTGTAAAACCCTATTCTTATTATCAGGTAATAGGAAAAGATGAGGAATATTCCATATTAATAACTGATATTGAAGAGTGGCTTAAGAAGGTCAGGGATGATGACCTGAAATATTTAAGGATAAATGTCAGACCGGAAAACATGATTTTAAGGGTTCTTCCGGTTCTTTCAATAATTTCAAGACCCTCTATAACATTAGAATCATCTACAAGGAGCGAAGATGATTTGACGCACAAATTAGTAGATATATTAAGAATAAATGAAAGAATAAAAGCAACAATTGATTCCGGGGCACCGCAAATTATAATTGAGGACTTATGGAGTTTATTACAATACCATGTGGCCACATATTTTGATAATGAATTAGGAGGAGTACCACCTGCAAGACACAGAAGCGGAAGGCCTTTAAAAACAATCTGCCAGCGATTAAAGGGAAAAGAAGGAAGATTCCGGAATAATCTTTCAGGAAAGAGAGTAAATTTTTCGGCAAGAACAGTAATAAGTCCGGACCCGAACATAGATATTAATGAACTAGGTGTTCCAAAGCTTATTGCAAAGGACATGTCTGTTCCCGAAAGAGTAACGGACTATAATATTGAACGATTAAGAAAATATATATTAAACGGAAGTAATTATCCGGGTGCGTCCAGAATTGTTACAAAAGACGGAAAAAACAAGAGAATCCTTGATAATAATAAAGAAGATATAGCAGAAACATTAACTATAGGGGATGTTGTGGAGAGACATCTGATGGACGGAGATATTGTAATATTTAACAGGCAGCCATCACTCCATATAGGATCTATGATGTGCCACAAAGTCAGGGTTATGGACGGAAGAACATTCAGGATAAATACTGCTGTTTGTGCTCCATACAATGCTGATTTTGACGGAGATGAAATGAATATGCATGTATGTCAAAGCGAGGAAGCGGTTGTAGAAGAGGAGGTCTTAATGGGAATTAATCAACATATTATGTCGCCAAGATATGGCGGACCAATCATCGGAGGGAGACATGATCATGTTTCCGGAATGTATATTTTAACTAACAAAGAAAAAATTTCAAGAGAAGTTGCACTACAAATAACAGGTGGAATACTGAAACTTCCCGAAGAAAAAACGGACTTTACCGGAAAGGATATATTTTCGTTATTGTTACCGAAAGATCTAAAGACCAATTATGTGAATAAATTTAAAGAGAATGTGCTCATAGAAAACGGAAAATTAACGGAGGGCAGCATTGATGCAGAAGGTATGTCGGGAGAATTAGTACAGGAAATATTTAATAACTATGGCCCGGATGCTGCAGCTGATTTTATAAACAAATCAACAAAGATGGCAATCAGAGCAACCGCTATATACGGATTTACTTTGGGTATTGATGCCACAGATACAACTAATGACGCCACAGTAAAAATAAATAACCGGCTGGATGATGCAGAAAAAAGAATTGCCGAATACATAACCCAAAAGGAGAAAGGTGGGCTAAAGCCAATAGTCGGAAAATCGCTGGAAGACACCCTGGAAGATTACATTATGATAGAACTGGGTAAAGCAAGAAATGAATGTGGAGAAATTGCGGCATCATCACTTGTTGATAATGTTCCGATAATCATGGCAAAGACGGGTGCAAGAGGCAGTATGCTTAATGTCACACAAATGTCGGCAACAGTCGGACAACAGGCAGTAAGAGGAAAAAGAATAAAAAGGGGCTATATAGACAGAACATTATCCCCATTTAAACGAAATGACTTTTCACCTTCGGCATGCGGTTTCGTCAGGTCGTCATTTAAGGATGGAATAACTCCGACAGAATATTTTTTCCATGCAATGGGTGGCAGGGAAACATTAGTTGATACGGCAATCAGGACAGGAAGAAGCGGATATCTGCAAAGACGACTTATAAACTCTTTACTTGACCTTAAGGTTGATGAAAACAGAGCTGTGCGGGACAGCGGAGGAAATATTATCCAGTTTTTGTATGGTGAAGACGGGATATATCCTTCACGAAAAACATTAGTGTATAAAAAACAGGAAGAAAAATTTGAATGGTTTTCATAAAAATTTAAAATTTATAAATTTTAGAATAATTGTAAAAAATGAAAGATAAAAACAAAATAAAAAAAGATATTGAAGTAATCGAGAGCTCCAAAAATAAAAACGGGACCGACTATAATGATGCATTAGTTGATGTAGGAGAGGCAGTTGGTATTGTTGCTGCACAGTCAATCGGAGAACCCGGAACACAAATGACTTTGAGAACATTCCACTATGCAGGAGTTGTGGAACTGGCAGTACCTTTAGGACTTCCCGCACTGATGGAAATCGTAGATGCAAGGCGCGAACCAAAATATCCGATGATGATTATTCACTTAAAGAAAGCACATGTAAAAGACATAAATGTTGCTAATGATGTCGTTGAAAAATTAAAAGAAAAAAATTTAATTGATGTTTGTGACATACATGAAGATAAAGAGAATAAAGTAATAAAAGTAAAAGCAAAAGACGGGGTTGAATTTGGAAATGAAGCGGTGGAAAGTGTTTTAAACAGTGTTAAGAGGGGAAAAAAAGGAATTAAGAAGGATGATGCGGGATATTTTATTGTAAAAACAAGCTCTGAAAAGGCCTACAATGACAGAATTACTAAATTACAGCAAAAAAAGATCGGCGGTGTGAAAGGTCTGAAAAAGGTCTATGTAAGTGAATATCGTAAGGAGTATGTAATTGTTACATCCGGAGTAAATCTAAGAGGCATACTTGAGAGTAAAATAAATGAAATTGATAAATTTAGAATTGAAACAAATGATATCTTTCAGATATGTGACTGTCTTGGGATAGAGGCAGCCAGAAATACAATTGTTGACGGAATGAAAAAGGTAATGATTGAGCAAAAAATAGATGTTGATTACAGGCATTTAATGCTTGTTGCAGATACAATGACATTTACCGGAGAAATATCGGGAATAGGCAGGGCGGGAATTGTCAGTGAAAAACCGTCTGTTTTGGCAAGAGCATCTTATGAGGAGACGGAAAAACACTTACTGAATGCAGCAATAAGAAAAGATATTGACCCTATCAACGGAGTTGCAGAAAGTATTATTATCGGGCAGGAAATTCCTTTGGGAACAGGTATTGTTGATGTTACTTATTCGCTCAAACCGGATAAAACCAAAAAGTAAATTTTATATTTATTTACTTTAAATTTAATTTATTAAAGTCATAATTAATATATAATAAATAAAAATACTGACTATTTGGAAATGGACTTGAAAACAGCATTAAGTGTTTGTGTTAAAACGGGAAAAACATATTCGGGGCTAAAAGAAACAATGCGCGCATTATTGATGGGCAATCCGAAGAAAATAATTATAAGTAAGGACTGCAAGGATAAAGACAGGATAGAATATTACTGCAAGATTTCGGGTACGGACTATGCGACGGTTAATTTGAGTAGTTTGACATTAGGAGAATATTGCGGAAAGCCGTTTCCTATTTCTTCATTAACAATAATTAATCCGGGAGATTCAAATATATTAGAGATAAAAGAGTGAGCACTATAAAGTGGGGCGCGGACGAAATAAAGAACATGACTTTGTTTGAAATACTTACAGGTGTGTCCGCCATGGATTGCGTCAGCATTGATGATGCGGTAGGATTTTTAGTTGATGAAAAAGATATGGGAATGGCAATTGGCAAGAATGGTGAGAGCATCAATAAAGTCAGGGATAAATTGGGAAAGCAGGTATTTTTAATGCAGCATTCTCAGGATATGCAAAAATTTATAATGTACGCATTACATCCTGCTTATGTCAGGAGTGTCCGAATTTCAGATACGACAAAAGGAAAAATTGCTTCCGCAGATATATCCAAAGAGGACTATAGAAAAGCAGTAGGCGAGAGCAATAAAAAGATTGCAATAGCAAAGTTGTTTGCCAGGAGAATGTTTGACATAGCGGACATTATTATAAAAGCGGATATGTCCGGGATGCCTCATCAGCGTAGAGATGTTTCATTTCGCCCGGACAATGTCAAAAGAGATGACAGTTTCAGAAAAGAACGATCGTTTGACAGGAGAGACAGAAAAGACCGAGATGACAGGAAATTTAACAGATAAATAAGTTCGCTTATGCCTGAATATTTAAAATTTAACAAACATAAAAAACATAAATTTAACAAACAATAAATTTATCTTAAAATGGATGAGGACCTTGTATCTCTTACAGTTGGAGGAGTTATAACTGTTGTGTGGGTAATACTTGTAATGTGGTTTTTAATGGTCGCATTTGGGATATAAGAAGATAATAAGAAAGTCAGAAAAGTAATTGAAAATAATAACTTTATTACATTGGCGTAGTTGCGAATTAAATTTTAATTTGTTTACAATAGAGTTGGTGCTTTTTAAAAAATGCTCACACAAAGCCACAAAGTCAGAGAGTATTTAAAAATCAGCAGATTTTTAAAGATTGAAAATTCTCAAAGAATTTTCAGTATATTTCTCCTTTGTGTCCTTGTGTCTCCGTGTGAGGATAATAAAACGAACTTTCCTGTACGATAAAATATAAATTTAATCGTTGACTGGTTTATTTCACTCCATATTACATTTACACGGATTTTTCCCGCATTTCGGGCAGCCATTTCCATACTTGTTTATTACACACTTTTCAATATCAATCCCGTATAAATTTGCCTCCGAGCACAACCATGCAAACACATCTGCAAATTCCGCCTCCATTGCTTCGTTTTTCTTATCACTCTTTCTGATTTCTTCTGCTAATTCTCCGATTTCTTCTATCAGCCAGATAAATGTTTTTTCCTTTCCCCGCTTTGAATCATTGTCAAAATAAATTTCCTTTATATGCCTCTGAAATTTGGAAATTTCCATCCTAAAAAAATTTAATTTATTTCATCTGAAATTTAAGATACCTTCTCTGATAATCTTTGCAGCGAGCATTGCTGTAATTCCGCTCATATCAACCATCGGATTTACCTCAACAACATCAAAGCCAACAATATCAAATTTTTTCAGTGAATTTAAAATTTTAAACATCTCGTTTGAAGTTATTCCTCCCGGTTCAGGTGTTCCGACGCCCGGTGCATAAGCGGGGTCAAGCACATCTATGTCAATCGTCAGATAAACCTTTTTGTCTATGTTCAATTCGTCTAAAATTTCTAAAATCTGGGCCGTGTCGTATTTATGAAGCGGAAAAAAATTTGTCTTTTCTGCAAATTTCAGTTCTTCTTCTTCCCCTGACCTTATCCCGAACTGGTATATATTTTCAAAGCCAATATCATTTCCGATTAAATTCATAACGCACGCGTGGGAAAATTTTTCAAAATCATAGACAGTTCTTAAATCGGCATGAGCATCAAACTGTATTACTGCAACATCTTTGTAAATTTCTTTCATTGCATGTGCAATTCCATAACTTACAGTATGCTCTCCGCCAAGTCCGACTATAAATTTATCCGATTTTAATAACTCTCTTGTCTGTTCGGAAATTTCGGAGATGGCGTGCTGCGGATTTGTATAAAAGCCAGTATCTCCAGCATCAAAAATTTTAATATCCCTGATGTTTCTTTCAAGTGCCATGCTGTAAAATTCCAGATTGTACGATGCGTCTCTTATTGCTCTTGGCCCAAGTCGTGTTCCGGGTTTAAAACTGGTTGTTGAATCAAACGGCATTCCGAATATACATACATCTGCGTCTTCTTTTTCCGAATTGGCAAATAAAAATTTATCCCCCATTTTAAATAATGGGATAGAATTATGGGGTTATTTAAAAATCTCAAAGATTTTGAAATGTCCGAGCAAGAGCGAGGTGATTTAGAAATCTTCAAAGGATTTTGAAATATCCGAGCAATATCAAAAATGCTTCAAGCATTTTCAAATCGTAGAGATTTGAAAATCTCCGAGCGACAGCGAGGTAATTTTTGAATATCCCAAAAATCTTGTAGATTTTTGCGACAGCGAGGTTATTTAAAAATTTCACAAATTTTTAAATCTCCGAACGATTTTAAATTTCTCATAGAAATTTTAAATCTCCGAACGATTTTAAATACGAAGAGTATTTAAAATACACGAACGAAGTGAGCGTAAGTGAGGTGACAGCGAGGTGATTTAGAAATCTTTAAGACACACTTCTAAAAATTTCATTCTCTAAATTTAATTATCTCTAAATTTAATTACATTTTCGGATGATGATATTGACCTATTCTGAAATGCCTTACAGACATAATTAAGATATATATTTTGTGATGAAAAATAGGCGTCTGACGAAAATTTAAAGAAATTTATTGAAAAAAAGAAAGAAATGCACAAAAAAGGAAAAACCAAATGGCTCTTATTTTTAATGTCGTGAGATTGCTATTTCAAACTCTCTAAACGGCAATGGGGTTATTTTGAAAGTTGCTATTATCACAGATTCAAAAACATGATTCTAAAAATTAAATCGCAAAACCTGATTTTTTAGTAAATTTCTCAAATTTTTTATGTCTTTAATGGTTGCCTTTTAATTAAATACAGAATTATTTATTCTCTGATTTTCTTTAGTTCTTCATTTTCTTTTCTGCCTCTTTTATTGCCTCCCTCATCACAGTTGCCGCCTCTCCATATCCTTCAAATGAAAAAAAGTTTTTAACATATTCCTCTATTTTATTCCGTAGCTTTTTTGCATCCTCTGAGTTTCCTCCTATCATCTCTTTTAAAGACGGATCAACAAATAAAAACATTTTCCAGTTAGATCTCATCACATCTTTCGAAATCCACGCTATCTTTGACACATCTTCTAATGATCTTGTTTCATTATTGCTCTTAACTTTAGCTTTTAATTCCTCCAAACGAGGGAATGAAGGTATATCTATAATTACTGGATACTTCCCATACTTTTCATTTTTAATATCTTTGCCTATGTTGTTTTTAAGTTCTTCTTCAAGTTTGTATTCACATTTTTTTAAAATATTGTATTTATCCTTTCTATTTGCTATGTTCTCTATAACTTCTCTAACCTCGGGATGTAATTCTTGCCATTTCACATATTTATATTTCCATCCCTCAATCTTTATCTTTTTATGAAGTTTTCGGTCCATAATGTTTTGTATGAGTCCTGTTTCATCTTTATCTTTCATTTCGTATATAAATTCATAATCTTTCATTTCCAATGTCTTTTTTATAAAATTTTTTTTATCTTCCTCATTTTTGTAATTTTCGTAAATCCTATCAAACGCTCTAACAAACATAGCTGTAATTGCTCTTGCAGTTGAATGAAGATACACATAGGGATACATTTGTGCTCTTGCCACCACTATAGATTCCGCAGGAGTCAATCCCTTCTCTTCGTCTATACATAACTTCCTCATAGAATCTTTGTCTTTTCCAACCTTTCTTATAGCAAACCCTGAATTTACTAATCTTTCATAATCTAATGTTCCATACTTTGCGCCCGTAAAATATGAATCCCTTACAAGATATTCTATTCTATCTGCATCAAACTCACTTGCTATAATTTCGTAAGCAAAACAAAAATCCGTATCTTTCGTCTCATAAGAAGAATCGCCTATCGATAAATGTGCAATTCGTTCAACTTCTTTGTTCAGTTCATTTTCCTGATCTTTGTCGAAAACATCGGCAATATATTCTCGTATATACTTTGATGTTAGAATTTTATAATATGTTAAGGCCTCATGTATTTTTTTATTTTTTGGCGGTTTGATTTTTTTATCCATTAAAATATTCTTGAATAACTCTTCTACAGTTATTCCATTGCGTTCCAACATAGTTTCATACAAATGTGCTAATGGACCATGACCAATATCGTGTAACAACGCAGCAATTCTTAATCGTTTTCTCCACTCTGTTTTATTTTTTATTCCTTTATAATGTTCATCTTCTGTTACTCTATCAAATATCTTTGATGCTATATAAAAAACACCAAGTGAATGTTCAAATCGCGTATGTAATGCTCCAGGATAAACTAAATATAAAAAACTGTTCTGTTTGATGTGCCTGAGCCTATACATTTCAGGCAACTCAATTAAACCTTTTTCATCTTTATCAATTTCTATTCCCCCCAATACAGGGTCCCCAAGAATATCAGAGATTGTCATACCTATAATTTTTATGTTTGTACTATTAGGTCTTATTTTCTCTTCATTAATCCCATCCATCCTTTTAGCAATTTTTCTCCATCTTTGAAATCTTCTACTTCGGCTTTCAGGTCATTTACAGAAGTTTTTATCTTTTCTAATTCCTCTTTCGATCCATCTTTTTCTATCCTTTTGATAAACATCTGCCAATCTATACCATTTCCTTTCACATATCTTCCTTTAACCTCGATAATTCCAGTATCTTGCAAAAGCGAAATATCAAAAAACACATCTTCATTTATTGGTCCATTAATAGTTAACAGAGATCTTTTATAATCTTTTATAGCCCCATTCTCTTGACATTTGAATACACACCAATTTACTGCAAGGTCATGTACAATTCCTTTGTTCTGATTTTCCTCGTTAAACATTTTGCCCAACATGTATGCCAATTCTCTTGCTGCCATTTTATTTATTTTTCATTCAATTTTTGATTTTATTAATTTAAAAAGTTTGTCCTTATTGATTTTGTTGTAGTCGTCCTTGTGTAAAAAAATTCTTATCTTTTTGGTACTTTCAGGAATGCTGTCGGATGGGGAGAGTTTTATATCGCTCCCCTCCCCGTAATTCAAAGCCAAACATGACAAGAATCTTGATTTTATAGATTTGTAAGGTATATCAATTATTACAGGATGTTTCAAAGAATATTGATCCCGTATGTCCCTCTCGAGATTAATTTGCTTCTCCATATTCATGTTTCCTATTTTATTTTGAAACATCATCTGATCATATTTTTTATTAGTATAATCATCGCTGTTAAGATGGATATTAGAAATATCATATTCAAGAGGGGGTTGTGGGTACTTTATCTTTCCGGAATAGATATCTAAGTACTCATTTATTTCTTTACTTACTTCTCCTCTTTCTTTTAACTTATCTAATACATATAACAAAGAATCATCATTAAACTCTAAAAATTTTTCTGTATCGGTCACAACATCTTTTAAAAGGGCGTTCAATGGCATATCTAATTGTATCTCATCCTTGTAAAGAAAGTATAAAAGTCGTGTAACTATCCTCGCAAACATTCTGCTGTTACTCATGGAGATATGTGCCACTATATTTGTTAATGCCTCATTTTTTAGTTCTTCTAAAATGACAGACGTAAAGATATTTTTATCAAAAGTTATCCTATCTTCCTTTTTAGGTTTAATTTTTGTTATTGCATCAATTACTGTGGGTCGCCCTAATCCAAGATAATATGCATTTCTACATATCGTATCTATATTATTTGCAGCAAATAATATGTTAACTTCGAGTTCTCTTCCTCCAAACTTGATAATACTGTCGGTAAGTTCGCTACGTTTATTGTTATCGGATATTTCCGTACTGATCAGTCCTTTAATAAATTGCTTTCTTTTTTCTGCATCTCCCTTCCAAGTTTCATTCTGGATCATTTCTATTATTTCACGAGTGGCGTAAGTAAAAGGTGTATCATCTATGTGATGCAAAAGTGCCAATTGGTCTAAATCAGTTATTTCTTCTCTTGACTCCCTCCAACAATGTAGCAAATGAAAAGTGCCCAGAATATGTTCAAATCTTGTGTGGTTTGCTGATGGAACAGATAGAAATGTAAATCCTTCCTGCCGAATATGTCTTAATCTTTGTATGGATCTGGTGTCAATTATCTTTTTGACACCATCTTGAAGATTTATATCCCCCCAAATTGGATCACGAATAGGTTTAAACATCTTAGATTAAATCAAACCACTTTTATTTTTTTTGATTAATTAATTTTTTAGTAATATGATCTACATTCCGCACTTTCAAATTAAAAATTTTATTTTTCCCCGATATTTTGATTTTTGCATTTTAAAAATCCGAAGAGGATGCCCAACAATTAGTTTTTTGCCCCTATTTTGAGAGTAAATTATGCGTGAAAATTGAATTATTAGACAGCCCTCTGTAAGATTTTAAATGAGAGCAAAGATAGTATGCAATTATAAAAATAATTATAATTGCATAAAATAATTATAATTGCATAAAAATAAATAAAATAACTTTTTGATTACAAAATATCATCATCCCTTTTAAGCATACTAAATTCATTAATACTATTTACGAACTAACAGAGTAAATCTCTGAACGAAGGTAAGGTGATTTTCTCCATGATTAAATTAAAAAATTTTATTGGATGTGCGGAATGTAAGATAAACATATTCAATTCTTAGATGATCTTTAAAAATCAACGCAAATATGTTCGGACAAATTTTAAAAATTTCAAAGTGTTAAAACACACTTCTAAAAATTTCATTCTCTAAATTTAATTATCTCTAAATTTAATTACATTTTCGGATGATGATATTGACCTATTCTGAAATGCCTTACAGACATAATTAAGATATATATTTTGTGATGAATAATAGGCGTCTGACGAAAATTTAAAGAAATTTATTGAAAAAATTTAAAATTATAGAAAAATGGAAAAGCCAAAAAATGTATTAATCATTGGTTCGGGACCAATACTAATCGGACAGGCGGCAGAATTTGATTACAGCGGAACACAGGCATGCCTGACATTAAAAGAAGAAGGCATCAAAGTAATACTTATTAATCCGAATCCTGCCACAATAATGACTGATACGGATATTGCCGACCGTGTTTATATTGAGCCGCTGACGGTTGAAATTTTAGAGAAGATTATTGAAAGAGAAAAGATAGACGGGATTTTACCTACAATGGGCGGCCAGACGGGATTAAATTTAGCTATGGGATTGCAGGATGCAGGAATTTTGGACAAGTATGATGTAAAGGTTTTGGGAACACCTGTTGAAGCGATTAGAAACGGGGAAGACAGAGAAAGATTTGCAAATTTAATGAAAAAAATAGGTGAAAAGATTCCCGCAAGTAAAGCTGTCTTGTCTGTTGAAGAGGCAAAAAATTTTGCAGAAGAAATTTCCTATCCGGTTATTGTCCGGCCCGGATTTACGCTCGGGGGAACAGGCGGAGGAATTGCACATAATGAGGAAGAACTTGAAGAAATTGCCAAAAGAGGACTTTATCACAGTTTAAATCATCAGGTTTTAATAGAAAAGAGTATTTACGGCTGGTATGAATATGAATACGAAGTTGTCAGGGATAACAGAGATAATTGCGTTATTATTTGCAGCATGGAAAATATAGATCCTGTCGGAATTCATACCGGAGAAAGTATTGTCGTAGCACCTGCACAGACATTAAGCGATAATGATAACAGAGTCCTTAAAGAGGCATCTGTCCGGATAGTAAGGGCATTGGATGTCAGGGGCGGTTGTAATGTTCAGTTCGGAGTCCATCCGGAAACGATGGAACATATCGTTATTGAGGTAAATCCGAGAATGTCAAGGTCTTCCGCATTAGCATCCAAAGCAACCGGTTATCCGATAGCAAGGGTTGCCACAAAAATTGCAATAGGAAAAAATTTAGACGAAATTCCGAACGCAATCACGAAGAAAACGATGGCATTCTTTGAGCCGGCACTTGATTATGTCGTTGTGAAGATTCCGAGATGGCCGTTTGATAAATTTAGGACTGCAGATAAACATATCGGAACGCAGATGAAAAGCACGGGAGAGGTTATGGCAATCGGAAGAAATTTTGAAGAGGCGTTTCAGAAGGCAATAAGAGGTTTAGATATAAAGAAATACGGGCTTGAAAATATAAGTAGCAATGTTGAGGAAATACGGAAAAATTTAATTGAGCCGACAGATGACAGGATGTTTTATATTTATAGTGCTTTTGAATTTATGAGCGTTGATGAAATTTGCGAACTGACGAAGATAAGTAAATTTTTTATTGAAAAGATGAAGCATATTTGGGAGTTGGAAAAGGAAAGTAAAAATTAAATTTATTTAATTATTTGCATTCATATTTATTTACAAAATTTGAATTTTTATTTGTATTTTTATTTTATTTAATATGTGCACCAAGAAATCACATGCACTGCCGGTGGAGAATACTCGGGCATTCCCTCCATCGTTAATAAAAAGCCTGCCTAAGGTGTCTCTAAAACTTAGAAGCGAGGATGTACTGTGATATCAAGTGATATAAAATGATTACTATTGAAAAAATTGGTGATAAAATAGCGGTTAAATTCCAGTACAACAAAGAATACATAGAGAAGATTAAATTTATTGACGGATACCGGTGGAACATTCAGGAGAAATACTGGTATTTCCCTGATACCGACGGCGTTGTGAATAAAATTTTATCCGTATTCTCAAGAGAAGATATAAATATTGATCCTGCGTTACAGGAATTTCACATTCTTGAAAGAGAGCTTGTTTCAAGAAAGTACAGTCCAAAAACGGTTAAATCATACCTTCACTACAACAGGGAACTCGTTAAATTCGCAGGCAAAAGTCCGCCGGAGATAAATGAATCCAACATAAAAGATTATCTTTTTCATCTTGTTGAAAAGAAAGATTCTGCTGCTTCCACCCTCAATATCGTAGTGAACGCCCTGAATTTCTACTATGGGAAAATTCTAAAGAGAGATTTTGTTTATGAAATAAAACGCCCGAGAAAAGATAAAAAACTACCGGTTGTTTTAAGCCAGGAAGAGGTTACGATGATTCTTTCATCTGTTTCCAACATTAAGCACAAGGCAATTTTAATGCTTATCTATTCCGCCGGATTGGGAGTCAGTGAAGTTGTGAAATTAGAGAAAGGGGATATTGACGATGAGAGGAAATTAATCCATGTTAAAGGCGCGAAAGGGAGAAAAGACAGATATACAATACTTTCTGATGTTGCTCTTTCAGTTCTCAATCAATATTTTGAAAGATACAAAATACAAAAATGGTTATTTTCGGGATCAAAATCAGAAGGGCGTATCTCCACAAGAACGGTTCAGGCAATTTTTGAAAGTGCCGTAAATTTAGCAGATATTAAAAAAGATGTTTCTGTTCATTGCCTGAGGCATAGTTTTGCAACTCATTTACTTGAAAGCGGAGTTGACTTAAGATATATTCAGGAATTACTTGGACACGCAAGTTCAAAGACAACTGAAATATACACTCATGTAAGCAATAAAAATCTGAGGAAAATTAAAAGTCCTTTAGATGATTTAAAGTTGTGATTTTTATTTTCATTTATTTAATATCCAAAATTTAATTATACTGCCCAACCACATAAATTGCGTTTTTTAAATAAATGTTAATTTATAATTA
>JAGWDQ010000078.1 GCA_018260615.1 Candidatus Altarchaeum sp. | reverse complement strand
TAAGAAAAATACAAGCATAGGGAAAAAGTGTTACTCAAGAAAATATTAAAAATATATCAGCTCAGTGCAGAAATTCCAACGGTTATTTGACGCTATGTGTGTCTCCGTGTGAGGATAATAAAACAAACTTTCCTGTACGATAAAAAATGTAACCACCTGATAAATAATGGCAATTGCGAGCAAAAAATTTCTTTCTCATAAAATTCATCCGTATTTCACTCCCTTCATTACAACATATCCCCCACCTTTTTCAACAATTTTCGCATCAAAATTTTCACCCAAAATTTCAAATATTTTATACGCATTCTGCTTTTTTCTGGCAACGATGAATATCCTGCCATTGTCGTAAAGATGTTCTTTTGCTCCAACGACGAGTTTTTTCATAAATTCCATTCCTGCCCGCAATGGAGGATTTGTTGCTATTATTGTAAATTTATTCTCAATATTTTCAAATAAATCACTATTCACAACTTTGGCATTTGTAACTAAATTTAGCCCAAAATTTCTTTTGACCATTTCTATTGCCCTTTCATTGACATCGCTCATTACAACCGACCTGCAAAATTTACCTGCTGTTATCCCGACAACGCCATAACCGCAGCACAAATCCAGAAAGGTATCATCTGTCTTTGCATCTAAATTTCTCAATAAAAATTTTGTTCCTGTGTCTATCTCAAATCTCGCAAACATCCCGACATCAGTCAGAAACCTGAATTTGTGGTTGTTGAATTTAAATTTGAGCTCCTTAAATTTATGCCCTACCGGTAAAATCTGGTCGTAATAAAGATATTTCAGTTTGGTTTTTTCATCCATTCAAAATAAATTGAGGTAATGTTGCGTTTAAATAATTCAATACAAATACATAAATACAACGAGAGGGAGGGAAATTTCATAAATTTTAATTTCCCGATTTAATCTTTCATAAACCTAACATGGTAACTGACTTGTAACTATGCCTGCAATATGTGACTTGTAACCCTTGTAACTGGCAGCATACAACCCTTAAATTTTTTGCCAAATTTCATTCCTTTATTCCTTTATCTCAACAATCCTCAAACTCATATCAATTTGCTTTGCAGAATGTGTCAATGCCCCGCTTGAAAGCACATCAACCCCTGTCTTTGCATAGTCCGCAATATTCTCCAAATTTATCCTTCCTGACGCTTCAAACAATAATTTATTGTTTTTCGCCCTGATTTCTTTAATTGCCCCATCAATTTCATCATAACTCATATTATCAAACATAATAATTTCCGCATAATTTGCCGCTTCCATTGCATCCTCTTTACTTCTTACTTCAATCTCTATCTTATTGGTAAAACTTGCCGACTTTTTTGCCGCTTTTAAGGCATCTTCAATATTATTGCGAAATAGAGCCAGATGGTTGTTCTTTATTAAAATATTATCCTCCAAATCCATACGATGCGTATCACCTCCTCCGATTTCAACCGCCCTCTTTTCAAAATATCTGAATAAAGGTGTTGTTTTTCGTGTTGCCGCTATCCTGATGTTCGGATTGACTTTCTTTGCGATTTCGCAAAATTTATTTGTCATTGTTGCAATTCCGCACATCCTTGAAAAAATATCCAGAGCGGTTCTTTCAACATTTAAAATTTTATGGGAATTTCCTTCTAATACGAACAATATATCACCATCTTTAAATTTTTCTCCATCCTTTACTGCCTGCAATACATTTATTTTGAAGGTTTCAAACAAAATTTTTAATTCATAAACTCCTGCTGCAATTCCGTCCTCTTTTGCGCTCATTTTTGCTGTTACCTTTTTTTGAGGAGTAAATTTTGTTGTCACATCCGTTCCTTCTTCAATAAGCATTTCTATAAATTTTTTCTCTAAAATTTCGGGGAGCATTTTAGCAGTTATTTTAAAAATTTTTATCAAAATCATAATAATTAGGAAGGCAACAAAAATTTACAATGAACATTTCGGAATATTTTAAATTTATCGGAGAAAAAGTAGAGGAAGAATACAAAATTGCCGGTGAAGCAAAAGCAAAGAACCTTGACCCTGAAAATTTTGTTGAAGCTGTAAAAAGTAAAAATTTAGCGGAAAGGGTCGAAGCATTAGTAGGGCCTAAAGGAGTTGCTTTGGCAATTCAGTCCGGAAAGACCACAAAAGAAATTATTAACGAAATTTTAGAAGGCGGGTATGAAGGCAAAGGCAAAAACAAAGAACGACTGGCCGAACAGGCAGTCAGAACCGGACTTGCGATTGAAACCCAGGGTGTTGTTGCCGCTCCGATAGAAGGAATAAATAAAATTTCTATTGAGAAAAATCCCGATGGAACATCTTATCTTTCTGTTTATTTTGCTGGTCCGATAAGAAGTGCAGGTGGAACCGCCCAGGGACTGACTGTCTTGATGACAAATTACATTCAAAACAAGCTCGGACTTGAAGGATACCGGCCACTGGAAGAAGAGGTGGAAAGATATGTGCACGAAGTTATACTTTATGACCGCAGATGCAAGCCGTTGCAGTATTGCCCGACAGAAGATGAGATAAGAACAATAGTAAGAAAAGTTCCCGTGTGTGTAGATGGTGACCCAACAGAAGATGTTGAAGTTATGGCACACCGGGACATAAAGAGAATTCCGACAAACAATATCAGAGGGGGAGCGTGCTTAGTTATCGGAGAAGGACTCGCATTGAAGGCAAAGAAATTAGCAAAAAAAGCAAAGGACTTCAATATTAACTGGGATTTTTTGCTTTCCGTGGGGAAAAAGAAAGCAGAAAGTGAAGGTGCTCAGGACTCCGCAAGTTTTATGTCAGAAATTGTCGGCGGAAGGCCTATATTCTCATTTTCAAATACTTCAGGCGGATTCCGGCTGAGATACGGAAGGAGCAGGGCAAGCGGAATTGCGGGAAAATCAATTCATCCGGCAACAATGCTCGTTCTTGATGATTTTATTGCAACCGGAACGCAAATAAAAATGGACAGACCCGGAAAGGGTGCGGTAATTACATCCTGCGACAGCATTGAAGGACCAATAGTTAAACTGAAAAACGGAAATGTTATGAAACTCAAAAATCTTGAAATTACAAGAGCAGTAAAGAAGGACATTGAGGAAATTTTATTTTTAGGAGATCTACTTGTAAGTTTCGGGGACTTTCTGCAGACAAATACTCCTTTATTGCCATCGGGCTATGTTGAAGAATGGTATCAGAAGGATTTAAAGAAAGTCGGAATTGAAAAAAGCTTATGTGAAATAAATGCAATGAGTGCAGCAGAGGCGGTTGAAATTTCCCTAAAATATAACATTCCGTTACATCCGAATTATCTGTTATTTTGGGAGGATATGGACATGGAAAGCCATCGTTTGCTGCTCAATTTTCTGGGAAACGGAAATTTAAAGGAAGAAAAATTTTATGTTCCTTACGCTCAGGAAAAGAATGGCGCAGAAAAACGGACTTTGGAAATTCTTGGAAATGAACATACTGTGGAAAACGGATTTATTGTTATAAGCGATTATGTCTCTTTGCTTTTTCCGTTGGGGATGCTTGAATACGACAGTAATAAAAAATTTAAATTTAATCCGCAGGTAAATTTCACCTCACTTCGTTCGGAGATTTTCGGGGCAAGCCCGAAAATAGCGGAGCAAAAGCCCGAAAATAATGAAAATTATGATGCGTCGCTTCCGTTAGTAAATAAATTTTCAAAGGTAATGATAAGAAAAAAAGCCGGCACTTATATAGGAACACGGATGGGCAGACCCGAGAAGGCAAAAGAAAGAAAGATGCAGCCGCCTGTTCATTGTTTATTTCCGATAGGTAAAAAAGGAGGGAGGGAACGACTGATAAACGAAGCAATAAAGCATAATTATATAAACATTGAAATTTCTGACGGAATGCAGGCAAGAAAAGGAGAGTTTAATGTTAAAGAGATGTGGGATAAGGCATTGAAAAATTTAAATCTGGCTGCACCAAATGTAAAATGTGTTGAGGGCTTAATCTCTGCTGAAAAGGTTCCTGAAAAAATAGAAAAAGGTATTTTAAGGGCAAAAAATGATGTATTTGTATTTAAGGACGGAACGATAAGATATGATATGACTGATGTCCCGCTGACACATTTTAAACCGAAGGAAATTTTTACCTCTGTTGAAAAGCTGAAAATGCTGGGATATGATAAGGACTACAAAAATAATCCGCTTGTTAGCAATGAGCAGATTTTAGAGTTAAAATGTCAGGACATCATAGTTCCGAAGGAAAGCACGGACTATCTTATTAAGGTGGCAAAATTTGTTGATGATGAATTATGTCTTTACTATAAAATGCCGCCCTATTACAACATACAAAAAACAGAGGATTTAATAGGCATAATTATCGTCGGACTTGCCCCGCACACATCAGCAGGTATCATCGGAAGAATTATCGGATTTTGTGATGCAACATGTTGTTTTGCCCATCCGCTCTGGCATACCGCGAAGAGAAGAAATACTGACGGTGACGAGGATGCAATAATGTTACTGCTCGAGACCCTGTTAAATTTCTCCAAAAAATTTTTACCTGCATCAAGAGGCGGAAGAATGGATGCCCCGCTTGTAGTTACAATGACCCTGGATGCAAACGAGGTTGATGACGAATCACACAAGGTTGAAGTTGTTGAATCGTATCCGGATGATTTTTACGAATACACACTTAAATCGGCAAATCCGTCCGAGGTAAAGGTGAAAAATATAGGAGACCTGTTAATTACAAATCCTTACGAAAATTTAAATTTTACCAATGATAATGGAAATTTAAGCGACGGCGTTGCGCGGACAAAATATGTAATATTAAAAGACATGAGCGATAAAGTAGATGCACAATTAGGTTTGGCGGAAAAAATAAGAGCTGCTGATGTAAAAATAGTTGCGGAAATTTTGTTAAATTCTCATTTTTTGAGGGACATTCAGGGAAATTTAAGGTCGTTCGGCTCGCAAACAATAAGATGCGGGAAATGTAATACAATATACAGGAGAATTCCGTTAATCGGAAAATGTCCGAAATGCGGGGAAAATTTAATACTGACCATCAATGAGGGCGGAATCAGGAAATATTTAAAAATTTCAATAAATATCGCAGAGAAATATGAACTTAAAAATTATATACGGCAGCGACTTACAATTCTGAATGAAAATATTGATTCAATGTTCGTAGAAACAAAAAACCAGAAAAATTTAGGTGATTTTTGGTAAGGTCAAATTTTGGTAACACAAAATTTATGTAGGGATATGTATGCATCTAATGCTCTTTTAAAATAATTACAGTAGCATTACTTGTTTATTACTGCCGAAAGAAGATAATAAGGAGGCATCGTTTAGATTATTTTTTCAACAATTTTGTTGATTTCTTCTTCAATCTTATTAACCTTGTCTAATTCGTTTTTATGTGCATATTTGTGTGCTTCCATAGATAAATCAGATAATTTAAGATGCTCTTTATCTTTGGAATTAAACTTTGGTACCGGTATCTTTTTGACCATTTCTATGGAGATTCCCCATTTACTTTTACCGGAACGCATTGAGAATAATGATTTTGCTTTATCGGAGTTCAATATAGCACAGACAAAATGTGCTTCTTTCTCCGAATCAAAAGAAATGTTGCCAATGGTATTATCAGGAATTAAGGTTTTTGTTCCGATTAACTTATCAGTTATCTTAGAAACCACTGAAAAATCGGGTTTATAACTCATACAACACATAACCATTTATTAATTATATTTCTTTAAAAATAAAATTAAATATTAACAAATTTTTAGCGTAAGTTATGTTCCAAATGAATTATAAACAAAAATTTAAATTTACAAAATGGAAACAAAAATTGATGTTTTGGGAATAAGCGGGTCTCCGAGAAAAGGAAATACGGAAATTTTAGTTAAAAAGGCCTTAGATGTTTGTGAATCAGAGGGCTTAAAAACAAAACTTGTATCCCTTGCCGATGATATAAGTACGGATGAAATTTTGGGCTATATGTGTGATGCGCGAGCAATAATTATCGGCTCTCCGACATATTTTGCAAATGTTCCTGCAAAATTAAAGGACCTGATGGATAAAACAATTATTTTAAGGCGGCAGGGAAGAAAATTAAAAAATAAAATCGGAGGTGCAATTGCTGTCGGCGGAAGCAGAAACGGAGGGCAGGAATATGTAATTTTGGCAATACACAACTTCATGCTTATTCACGAAATGCTTGTTGTTAGCGACAAAGACACCGCACATTTCGGAGGAATTGCGAGCGGAAGAAATTTAGGAGATGTTGTGAATGACAAAGAGGGCCTGGAAACAACGGAAAATTTAGGAAAACGACTTGTTGAAATTTTGGCATTGTTAATTTAGTATAGATTTTTATATTTTGTGGCAATCTTAATATTTA
>JAGWDQ010000077.1 GCA_018260615.1 Candidatus Altarchaeum sp. | reverse complement strand
CCTTTGTGTCTCTGCGTCTCCGTGTGATGCTCATGAAAAACTTATGCTTTATAAAAAAATAAAAAAATAAAATAAATTTACCTCATCTGATTTCACATCATCTTCACACTCAAATCAATCAAAACAGTCCCCGCATCATCGCATTTATCTGCCGTATTGCTCAAATGCCTGTAAATTTCTCTCAGCTTTAAATAACGCCCTAAATTTTCATTCAAATCCTTGCTTTCAAACATTTCTTTTACGGCCTTCCTGTAAATATCCTCAACATCATTTTCGTGGGTCTTTGCAGATACGGCATGTTTGAAGACCTCATCATATTTTTTGCTCTTCAACAGATGAATTGCCTCTTTTAATTCCTTAATTGACGCCATTATCTTTTCAACCATCTTTTTGATACCTTCCGTTGAATTTATATTGTAGATAGTTATTTCCTTTGCCGCAGTATGAATATAATTTAAAATTTCATCAAGCGAAGTGGCAATATCCATTATATCCTCTCTGTCCATAGGAGTAACAAATGTTTTTGCCAATGCCTTACTGATTTCAAACCTCTTTTGATCTCCCCGGTCTTCTATTCCGGTAATCTGCTCTAAAAATTTTTCCCTCTCATCTCTGTCATTTGTATTTACAAATTTTTCAAATGTCTCTGCACCTTCAATTATGTTTTCAATCTGCTTCTCAAATAACTCGTAGAAAGGAACATCTCTCGGAATAAATTTATCCGCTACACCATTTAGGTTTAGACCCACTTTGTCTGTTTGTTTAAATTTTTAAATTTTGTTTTAAATTTTCAGCTTTTAGCTTTTCTTCCTTTTTTCTTACTTTATTGCCTTCATTATATCCTTTATATCTACAACACCTACAAAATTTCCCTGAGCATCAACAACAACCCTTCTTCTTATTTTTTTGCTTTCTAATGATTCAACCAGTTCTTTGATTCCCGCATTCTCATTTATTGTTTTTATCGGAGATGTCATAATTGCCGTTACGGAAATATTTTCCATATCAAGACCCTGCTTAACCGCCCTGTATATTATATCTCTTTCCGTTACAAGTCCCAAATTTTGCTTTTTCTCCTTTGAAATTACCACGAGATAATCGGTTTTTTTGTTTAACATTTCATTTAACGCATCATCTATTGTCTGTGCCATGTCTATTGTCATTATGTCCTTTTTCATTATATCTTTTACAGTTGCCATTTTATATCATATTTAATTTTTATAATTGTTATATATTAATTATGTTTTATTTAAATTTATGTTGGTTATTTTCTGCTTCTTTATTTAAGTTGTTTTAACGATTGTTTCCATTATACAGTTAGCGGTTTCGGCCGTTGCTTTTCCACAGTCCCTTATGTGCCTGTAAATTTCCCTCATCTTCATCACTTCCATTGTAAGTTGTCCGCCGTATAAGTTTTCTAACGCTTTGCTGTACTCCTCCTTCATCTCCTTATTATATGTTTTTGCCTCAAGAACATCTCTCAATGCCGTTTCTTTATTTTCTTTGAAATGGACAATTGCCTTTGAGATTGACTGAGTCGCTTTTCTCACTAAATTTGCCATTCTCTTACAGTGCCCGTCTCCTTTTATTTTGTAAACATTCATCCTTTCTGTTGCTGTTTGTAATTCGTCTAAAATATCGTCAAGCTGCTTGGAAATTGCCGAAATGTCATCTCTATCCACGGGAGTAACAAATGTTGCCGCCAAATTTATCATTGTATTCCTTCTTAATTCGTCGCCTTCGTCCTCTGCCTTAATTACCTTTTTAAAATCCTCTGTACTGTTGCTTTCCAGAAATTTCTCAAACATTTCCGCTCCTTCTTCTGCCTTTTTTGCCTGGTCATTCAGCATCTTAAAAAAATTCCTTTCCTTTGGGATTAACAACCCTTCTAATTTTAGTGCCATTTTGCTTTTTGTTTAACTTTTGTTTGTTTTTTATTTGCTTTTTGTTTTTTTAATTTATATTTGTTTGTTTTATATTGGTTTAAATTTTTAAATTTTAAAATATTAACGGTGCACCAAATATTAATGCTGCAATCGCATACATAATTGCTCCGACTATAAATGCCATCGGAATCGTTATGAGCCATGTTATTAAAAGTGTTTTTCCGACACCCCATTTTACAGCACTTATCCTCTGTGCCGCTCCGGTTCCCATAATTGCTGTTGTGATTACATGCGTTGTGCTTACAGGCAAGCCAATAAAACTATTTCCAAGTACTATTGCGGTTGCTGTTGTCTGGGCGTTAAAGCCGTGTTCGTATTTCATTTTAAAAATTTTACTTCCCACGGTTTTCATTATTTTCCATCCGCCTGTTCCGACACCAAGTGCTAATGCTAATGAGCATGCTAATATCACCCACAACGGAGGATAAATTAGTCCGGTTGAGGAAAGTTCCAGCATTCCTGCACTCAATAAAAACAAAGCTATAATTCCCATTGTCTTTTGTCCGTCATTTGCACCGTGTGCGAAAGCAAAGGCGGCGCTTGAAATTATTACCCCTTTTCTGAATCTTTCGGCAACATCAGGTGTTGAATGTCGGACAAGATAAAGCAAAAGTTTCATTAACAAATAAGCGCAGGGAATTGCAATAAGCGGAGAAATTATTAAACTCATTACAGCGGTCATTACAACACCCATCTGTATAACCCCTGTTCCGAATGCAGCAAAACTTGCCCCGCATACCCCCCCGATTAATGCATGACTTGACGAAGAGGGAATTCCAAATTTCCATGTAATTACATTCCACAAAAATGCTGCGAGTAAGCCAATGCCAACAACTAACGCCAAAAATTCTAATGAAAAGACCGCTCCTGTTTCCATGCTTCCCAGTGTGGGCAAATGAACAATTTTTCCTATCGTATCTGTTACCGGCTTAAAAAAAGGAACGCTTCCGAGCAGCATTGTAAGATGTACGACAATTACCGCTCCCAAAAATTCAAAAGTAACTCCCATAATTATCGTGTTTTTTGGGCTTAATGCCCTCGTTGATACGGTTGTTGCCAATGCGTTTGCCGCATCATGAAATCCGTTACTGTATTCAAAAATTAATGCCATTAGTACAAATAGCCCTACTATAATTATTGCTTCCATTTTGTTTAAGTATTTAAATTTTATAGGTTTTTAAATTTATAGGTTTTTAAATTTTAAAGAAAAAATAAAAAATAAAAAAAATAATTTTTGATTGATTTTTAGGTGCTTTTGATTATATCTTTTAGTCAAAAACGAAGTTTGTTGTGGTCTTTTTTATTCCTTTTACCATTCCTATTTCACCCAAAACACTTTCCGATATTGCCTCATAACTTTCACCTTTAACCACTGCCAGTACATCGTGCTGTCCGGATATTAGGTTTGCACTCTTTACCCCGTTTATTTCCATCAATGCATCTCTTACCTCCTTTTCCTTTCCTGCTATCACATCAATTTCCAAATATGCTTTTGCCACTTTATTCTGTATTATTTAAATTTTTGTTGATTGTTTTATTTCGCTATTTCCGGCATTTCTCCGAGGATTTGCTCATCAGGATTTTCTTCCCGGGTTTGTTCGTCAAATACGAGGTCAGTTACCGTTCTCTTTATTCCCTTTACTTTTCTTATTTTTTCCAAAACCTTTGCCGCTATTTTCTCATAACTTGTGCCTTCAACCAATGCCAATATATCGTGTCTTCCTGTTATCAAGTCGGCGCTCTTTACCCCCTTTATTTTCCTTAATGTTTTTCTTACATCTCTTTCTTTTCCTAATTCCGTATCAATTTTAAGATATGCTTTTACCATCTTGCATTGTTTAAATTTTGTTGTTTGCTTTCTTATATTTTATTATTTGCCACCGCTTTAAGTATATCCGTCGTGCTAACTATTCCTACTAATTCTCCGTTATCATTTTCAACCAGCAATCGCTTATACTTCCTCTCACCCAAAAATTTTCCGAGTTCTACTGCTGATAAATTTTCACTTATTGCTGAAACCGGAGCACTCATAATTGCCGCTACGAGCACATTTTCGGGACTTTCTGCCTTTCTTATTACCCTGAAAGCAACATCCTTTCTTGTCACAACTCCGATGGGCTTATTGCTGCCATCAACAACGAGCAACAGCGAGACCTTTTCTTTGAGCATATTTTCTGCCGCTTCTTTTATTGTCTTATCGTAAGCAATGCTTTTTACTCCTTTTGTCATTATGTCCTTAACTTTTAGTATTATTCCCTTAATTGCTGTTTCTTTCTTTTCAACCATTTTTAATCAGTTTAAATTTTTATAAATTTTTATAAATTTTTATTTTTGTCTTTGCTCATACATATTTTCCTTCTGCAACCAATTTTAATATATCCGTTGTTCCGCAGACCCCGACCATCTTTTCATTCTCATCAAAAACAACCATGTTTCTTAAATTTCTTGAGTGCAATTTGTCCGCAAACAGTTCAATCGTTGACATTGCGTAAATTTTTCTTATCGGAGCGGTATAAATATCTCTGACATTTACATCCTTTGGATTTTTTCCGTCTCCGACAACCCTTGTTGCCACATCACTCTTTGTTATTACCCCGACAGGGAGGTCTTTCTCAACAACAACGAGCATTGAAATTCCGTACTTTGCCATCTCCTTTGAAACATCGCTGATTTTGTCATCTAATTTGCAGGTCTTTACCTCCTTTGACATTATGTCTTTAACTCTCATTTTGGTTTGGTTAAATTTTTATCTTAAATTTAATTTTTATTTTGTTTTTGATTTACTCTGCTTTAAAAATTTTCTTAGTTACAACACTCATGATATGTGTTTTGATAAAATCCGCCGGGAGTTTCCCGTCAATTATTACCGCATTATTTTCCTCTGCAACCGCCTTATATTTTTCAACAACCTTTGCTACAAACGCATAATATGCTTCCTCATCCTTTTCTGTTTTAAATACATCTTTCATATATCCGTACATTGTTGCATAGTCGGTCCATGATGCCTTTTCTTTCTCGTCTAATTTTCCTATTTTTGCCGCTATGGTTCCGGCAATGGTTCCTGCAATGGTTCCCGCTACTGTTCCCGCAATTGTTCCCGCTATTGTGCCTGCCGGAGAAATTGTTCCCGCTACTTTGCCTTTTTTTCCTTTCTCTTTTCCTTTGAACTTTTGTTTTGCTATATTTTCTTCAACCGCCCTCTTAATCAGCCGTTCTAATGCCATTTTTGGCGGAACATCAAAATAAAGCAATAAATCCTCCTTCGGAGCGAGTTTGTAAATTTCCTTCACATAATCCTCATCAACCCCGAGTGCAGTATCCCTTGCTATTGCAGTATAAAGATACCTGTCACAGACAACCGTCTTTCCTGCTGATAACGCCGGCAAAATCAGGGCTTCCAGCCGTTCGGCAAATTCAGCCGCATGCAATAACGAAAATGTCTTTGGAATGACCTCAACTTTGTCTTTCCTCATTTTTTGTATAAATTTCCCGATATTCGCACTGCTCGCCCAGTCAGTAAATATGACATCAACTCCCTTGCTTTGTAGATATTCAACTAACATTCTTGCCTGAGTTGTCTTTCCGGAGCCGTCAATACCCTCAAACACGATGAGATTTCCTTCCTTTTTTGTCTTTAATTTATCTACTGCTTTTTTTGCACATTCCTCAACAATTTTTGTATCTTCCATTTTAAAATTTTAAATTTGTTTTTTAATTTTTAATCATATTATAACCCCAAATCTCTTTTTAAATAAATTTTTAACGACATTCCTTGACTTCGGAGATACCAGTGTAATTGGCGCGTTTCCGTCAACAAGTGTTATTAATCCTTCACCTGCTAATTTTCTGTATGTTTCTATCTGCTTGCTTTCAAATACCTCAAAATTTTTCTGTCTGTCATAAGGCAAACCCAAATCACTGCCGCTTTCATAATATCTTGGAACATTCGTCTTTCTTTTCACTGCGACCTCAGGAGGAACATCATAATAAAGAGCGACATCCGGCTTTATTGCATACCTGTATATATTCTCAACCGTTTCTCTGTCCAGACCCCTCGATGTATCTCTGATTATTCCTGTAAATGCCCATCTGTCGGAAATAACAATTTGCCCGATTTTCAATGCAGGAATTACAATTTTTTCCATCCTCTGATAAAAGTCAGCTGCAAGGGCATAACTGAACACATAAGGATTTATTCTGATGTCTTCCTTCCAAATCTTTTTAAACATCGGCCGTAATTGCAGCGCTGATTTCCACTCGGTAAATACCGTTGAAAATCCCTGACTGTCAAGCCATTTTCCGATTAACTGCGCCTGTGTGCTTTTTCCGCTTCCATCTACCCCTTCAACAATTATTAATGCCCCGTTCCTTTCAAAATTGTCTTTTGCAAATTTCATTTTCGGTTCTTTAAATTTTTGTTTTTAAATTTTTAATTAAATTTTTAAAATTTTTGTTTTTTATCCGACTATTTGTCAAATTCCTCTGCTGTAATTG
>JAGWDQ010000076.1 GCA_018260615.1 Candidatus Altarchaeum sp. | reverse complement strand
ACTCTTCCATAAAATTATTCATTCTTAATATTCCTCTCCTTTTTAATCGGCAACTAATCGGCAACTTTCAATATATAATATGTGCTTCTTCCTTTGCACTTCCTTACTATTAGATTTTTTCAATCAAATCTTGCAAATCACGAGTGGCAGTAGGTTTTGTTGTGTTGCATACATCCGAATATTCTTTAGTTGTAAGTCTTCCTGTTAATTTTAATTATCGTCCGATTTATCGTCCGATTTATCGTCCGATTTATCGTCCGATTTTAGAGCATAGTAGGTCCCAGGTCCAACGCCTTTCTTTGTAATAATTCCATTATCTATAAGATTCATTATGTCTCTGAGAGCAGTGTCTTTAACGATATTGAATAATTTTCTGTATTCTCGATTAGTAATTCTGCCTTTTTTCTTGATATATTCAATTGCTGTCTTTTGTCTTTCGTTTAATTCTTCGAATTTACTTCGTGGAATAAGTATTTCCGGTGTTCCGGGTCCCTTAAAAGTTATAACAAAATAACCGTCCTCCTCAGTATATATTGGCTTCTCCAAACCCCACCCATCCATAAACCGTTCCATTCGGAGTATTCCTGTTCCTCTTTCATCCATTAACTTCCGCCTTGCCAGAACTTTTGTGATGATTTTGTTTCTGCTTTCCGGTTTATATGAGTGACTTCTTAATTTTTCTATAGTAAGTGGTCTCAGCAACTCACCGGGACTTATTATTTCAATTCTATCGTCAAACATCCGTATAAGGATATTTTTTCTTTCGTTCCAGTCCCTGTGAGATAATGCGTTAATTACGGCCTCTTTTAAAGCATCGATGGGATATTCGGTCTTGTGTTCAGTATGTGTTTCTGCTGACCATGCAGCAATCTTCATGTTCCGTTTGAAAAACCTGGTACAATCCTCAATTTGCTCAAATATTGTGCCCTCTAAATCCTGTTTATCTATCCACTCGGTTACCGTGCTTCCTTTATACCTGTCTACCTTCATCACAACATTAGACATATTAACCGATGGATACTTCCCGAATAGCAATATTCCTGCAATGGTTGGCACTAAATTTTTATTTTCTCCGGCAACAAAATTTTCTTTTTTCAGTAATTCATAAAAATGATTATTATCTAATTGGGTTGTTAGTTTGCTTTCTTTAAAATATTCCCTGATTTGAGCCAAATCAATATCATCAAGAGTTGCATTCTCAACAGGATAAACATCCTGTGATTTTGAAGAACCTTCCCTGTAAAGCCGTGCAATTTCCTCTTTGTTTGCAGGCATGTTTGATGAGCCAATTCTAACTCTCGGAGTACCTTCTCCTTTAACAAAATAAGGCGTATTCCTGCCTTTTGGACAATAGACCACAATAAATTCCTTGCCTTTATATTTCACAAATTCAATTTCCGGCTCTTCGTCCAGCTTGCAATATTGCCGTATTGTTTGAGTAAATCCCTCTTCTGTCTTTTGCGGATTCTTTAAACCAACCGGATTTCTTGTTTCATTTTCCACACCAAAAACAATTTTCCCACCTCTGCCGTTATAAAAAGCAACAACTAATCTGGCAATTTTTTCATGCTCGGGGAGTTCTAATTTAAAATCCAGATCATTGTTTTCCCTTTCCTGCAACAGTTTTTCAAATTCCTTCTCGTTCATTATAAAATAAATTAGTAAGGACTAATGAGTTCTTTATTGACAGATACTATTCTCTGCTGTGCTGATTGTATTTTCTGTTTTAAATCACTGATTAAGTCGGCATAACTTTCATTATCTTTATGTCCCATATCCATATCATTGAAATTTATTTTTTGAATTAAATTTTGATTTGTATAAATACATTTGTAAAATTAAATCTGACATTCTCAAGTTAAACAACGCAGCAAATTTGACCTTCTCAAAACTTTCAATTTAAAAATTTAATTTTTATTTAAAAATTTATTTAAACAGTATCTATAAAAGTTCTTTCCGCCCTGTTAAAAACAAATATTCCCGTTAATAAGACAAATACAGTAACTGCTGCTGATATCAGTAAATAATTTAATTCCACAACACCGGTTCCAAAAAATGCATATTTCCATGATTCAACAATAGATGCCATCGGATTGAGGAACGCGATATACTGCCATTCCTTTGGAATCATGGATACAGGATAAATGATAGGAGTCGCATACATCCACATCTGTATCAGAAATCCCATTAAAAATGTAAGGTCACGATATTTAGCAGTTAATGCAGATAACCACAAACCAAAACCAAGAGCAAGAAACGCGGTTTGAATGAGAATCAAAGGTAGCAATAATATAAACAAATTTGGCTGAATTAAGACCCCTGCAGCTGTAAAATATTTGAAATAAACAAAAAATGCCAAAAATGTCGCTAACTGTATTGCAAAGGCAAATAAATTGGAAATTATAACAGACAGGGGAACGACAATTCTTGGAAAATACACCTTTCCAAATAAATATGCATTGTCTACAAAAGAAGTTGAAGTGGTAGTTAAACAATTTGCAAAATATGTCCACGCCAATAAACCACAGAGATAAAAGAGCATTGGGGGCACGCCATCTGTTGGCAGTTTAGCCACAGTTCCAAAAATTACAGTAAATACGAGGGTCATTAGTAATGGCTGGATGATAAACCATAATGGCCCCAATATTGTTTGTTTATACCTCACAACAAAGTCCCTTTTCACAAGGAGGAGCAGCAAATCTTTGTAATGTAAAAGGCCCTGCCAGTCAATGTAAAACCAGCTTCTGTTCGGCTTGATTATTATTTCAAAATTTTCCTGTTCGGTTTTTTTATCGCTCATGGTTAATTGGGGTTTATAATCAGCATACAAATTCATTTTTCATTTTCTTCTAATTCTTTAAGTTTATTTTCTATAATAGAGGGAGAAGGTAACTCTTTTAGTAATTTATTGGGCAATTTCCGTGTTAAGTAATATTCTGCCACCCCCACCGGTTTTTTGATAGTTCTTAATGCGTATTCAACTACAATATTGTCTTTTTCTCTGCAGAGGATGAGTCCTATAGAGGGATTCTCATCCTGCAATTTAACTTTATCATCAAGAAGATTGAGATAAAAATTCATCTTTCCTGCATATTCGGGAATAAACTTGTCTGTCTTTAACTCAATGGCAATCAGGCATTTCAGATGGCGATGATAAAACAACAGATCAATGAAGTATTCGTTCTCGTTAAGCACAATTTTATATTGACTTCCGACAAAAGTAAAACCGACTCCAAGCTCCAATAAGAAACTTTTAATGTTTTCTATGATTTTTCTTTCTAATTCCTTTTCTTTAATATCTCCGGATATCTTAAGAAAATTAAGCAAGTGAGCATCTTTTATGAATGGTTCTACTTTCTCCAATACATCAACAGATAAGGTCTTATCAAAATTGTGACTTTTCTTGTCTGTTAAAAACCGCTCATATGACTTTGATTCTATTTGATGGATGAGTATGCTCCTGCTCCATGAATTTCTAACGGTCATTCGCAGATAATATTCTCTCTGATAGTCATCTTTCAGTTTCTCAAGAATGACAATATTCTGTCCCCAGGGAATTTCTCGCACAAGTTGTGCGAGTTTTTGATTATCTTTATAAGTGAGATAAAATTTTCTCATCCTGTATAAGTTCGCATAAGAAAAACCGCTGTTTTCAGGAAACTCTTTTTGTAAGTCATCAGAAAGTTGCAGGATTATTTTCTGCCCCCAGCCCAATTTCTCCTGTTTTTCAGCAATTGACTTACCCATATCTCCGTAAAGGGCAATAAGTTCCTTGTTAACTTCTCTGTATGCCTGGTAATGAGATTGCCTTATTTTATTTTTTAAATCGTTTAGAAATTCAAGATAGTCCTTCTTTTCAAATGTTCCCTTTAATTTTTCCTCAATCACATTTGCTTTAAATATATCATCCATTTTTTAAATACCATTTAATTGTTTTTTTAAGTCCTTCCCTAAAGTTCGTTTTTGCCTCAAATCCAAATTCTTCTTTGGCTTTACTGACATCAAGACATCTCCTTGGCTGTCCGTTTGGTTTCGTCTTATCCCATACAATCTTTCCATCAAAGCCCGTCAATTCGGCGATTAACTCAACCAAATTTTTAATAGAAATTTCAAATCCAGCTCCAAGATTTACCGGCTCCGGCTTATTATATTTCTCAGTTGCAAGCAGAATACCTTCAGCACAATCTTCAACATACAAAAATTCTCTTGTTGCACTTCCGTCACCCCAGCAAACAATTTCCTTTTCATCATTTTCAATTGCTGTTACACATTTCCTTATTAATGCCGGAATCACATGCGAACTCTCAACATCAAAATTATCTCCTGGACCATAAAGATTCACAGGTAAAAGAAATATTCCGTTAAATCCATACTGCTGCCTGTAACCCTGACACTGGACGAGCATCATCTTCTTTGCCAGACCGTAAGGTGCATTTGTCTCCTCGGGATAACCGTTCCACAAATTTTCTTCTTTAAATGGAACGGGTGTAAATTTCGGATAAGCACAAATTGTCCCAACAGCAACAAATTTTTGGACATTTGCCTTCCAGCTTTCATGAATTAAATGAATTCCCATGATCGCATTATCGTAGAAAAATTTACCCGGATTTTTCCTGTTCGCGCCAATTCCTCCGACAACTGCTGCCAAATGAATTACAATATCTTTGTCCTTTACAACCTTTTTACATTTTTCCTTTTCTCTTAAATCACATATTTTTGATCTTGGAATTTCAATGTTTTCTTTTCTTACTCCTCTCTTCATTAATTTCTCAACTATGCAGCTGCCCAAAAATCCATTACCTCCGGTCACCAGTATTTTTTTATTATTCCAGAAATTCATTTTTAATCAACCTTCCAGAATCTATCCGGAAAATTTTTATTTAAAATTTCATCTCCTTCACCGATCGCTTTCAAATTAATTGCGCGCATATCAGCATCAATCATAATTTTTATCAAGTCCTTAAATCTTATTTTCGGATTCCACCCTAATTTTTCTTTTGCCTTCGTTGAATCAGCAATTAATTGCTCAACTTCAACGGGCCTGTAATATCTCGGGTCAATTTTTAAATGTTCATCGGAATTTAAATCAGCATACTTGAATGCTTCATCTACAAATTCCTTAACTGAATGCGTTTCTCCTGTGCCAATAACGAAATCCTCTGCTTTATCATTCCGGAGCATCTTCCACATAAATTCAACATACTCCGGTGCATAACCCCAGTCCCTCTTCGCATCAAGATTTCCAAGATACAAATATTTCTGCTTTCCGGATAAGATTTTTGCAATTGCTCTCGTTATTTTTCTCGTAACAAATGTTTCCCCCCGCCTCGGCGACTCATGATTGAACAAAATTCCATTGCACGCGTACATTTCATAGCCCTCTCTGTAATTTTCAGTCATCCAGTAAGCATAAACCTTTGCACAGGCGTAAGGACTGCACGGTTTAAATGGTGTCTTTTCATTTTGAGGAGGGGACGAGCGGCCAAACATCTCGCTGCTTGACGCCTGATAAAATTTAATTTTATTTTTATTATTACTTTTTAAAATAGCATCTAAAAGTCGTACAGTGCCAATTCCTGTAATATCGGCAGTGTATTCCGGCACATCAAAACTAACCCTGACATGACTCTGCGCACCTAAGTGATAGACCTCGTCGGGCTTTAGGTTATAAATCATATTTGATATTTGGCTTGAATCAGATAAATCGCCGTAATGCAAAAATAATTTCGCATTTGGATCGTGCTTATCAACATAGATATGATCGATCCTTGATGTATTAAAGGTACTGGACCTTCTGATTATGCCATGTACTGTATAGCCCTTACTCAATAAGAGCTCTGCAAGATATGAGCCATCCTGGCCGGTTATTCCGGTTATTAACGCTGTTTTTGCCATTATTTGGTATTTTAAAAAATTTAACAATTATGAGTCCAATAATTTTGGTCTTTTTGCCTTATGGCAAAAATTTAAAGAAATATTTTTTATTAACAATTAGATAAATGAATAAATATTAATAATTGGCTTATGTTATGATAAAATTAAAAAATGGCCATAAATTTTGAGATAAGTCAAAAATTTGGTGGTGCTAAACAGGTAATGATAAGTTATAACGGTAAATAAAATTGATAAATAAAATATTTAATATTACCAATACGGTTTTCAATATTTTTTTGAAAACAATAAGGATATTTTAACCAATCACCTTTATGTTGGGGTTATTCCGTGAATCGTGCATTTTTACTTAACTTGGAGTGAAAAAAGAACGATGTTTTATTCAAAATTTTTCTTACCTTTTCTAATCTTGGGTTTAACCTGGGTTTTGTCCGTAAATTAGAGAATTTATATGTGCTCTTTGCTATTTTTACCACCTCATTACTTTCCATCAACTTTTTCATCAGAGAATATGCTGACCTCTTTGATATCTCCAGGTATTTTGATACATCTTTT
>JAGWDQ010000075.1 GCA_018260615.1 Candidatus Altarchaeum sp. | reverse complement strand
TTTTATAAAATGAGCAGTTACAAAATTTATTTACCACAACTTATTGAGAAGTTACAAAAAAGAAATCAAAAATAGGCCCCTAAATTACTTAAAATGTTCTCCGTGAAAACAAAAATAATATTCGGAACGACAGAAGAGGAAATTTCTAATTTAAATTTAAAAGGTAATGGTTTATTATGCACCGGAAGACATCATGACTTTAAATTTGCTGATTTAAATTTATATCATTTAAAAATTTCTCCCGAGCCAGGTGTTGATGATATTTATAAATACTTTGACAAAATCAGGGACATAAATTTTGATTATGTGCTCGCTATCGGCGGCGGAAGTGTTCTGGACACTGCAAAAATTTTGTCTGTTATGACCAATGACACAAAGGTTGAAAATTTGCTCGGCACGGATAAAATTAAGGGCAGGACAAAGACCCTTATTGCAGTTCCGACAACGCATGGAAGCGGGAGCGAAGTGACGAAGTATGCGGTTTTGAAATTTCAAAATTTAAAGCAAACCGTTGTTTCTGATTTTATTGTTCCCGATTATGCGCTCATTGATGAAAATTTAGCAATGAACCTGCCAAAGGACTTAACTCTTTACACTTCAATTGATGCCTTTTGCCATAACATTGAAGCATACCTTTCAAAAATTCCCGAGCCGTTAACTGATTTGAATTGCGAGAACGGAATGAAATTTTTCTTTGACGGAATTGACGAAGCGATGGAGAATAAAATTTCGGGAAGGAGAAAGATGCTTATCTGCTCTGTTTTGGGTGGGATTGCAATAACAAATTTAAGGACAAATTTAATTCACGCTTTAAGTCATGTAATCGGAGCGGAAAAAAATGTTTCGCACGGACTGGCGAATGCTTTGTTCCTGCGGGGCTATCTGAAATTTTATAAGGACGATGAGAAATTTAAAAATTTGGGCAAAATTTTGAATGTTGATATTATAAAGCGGATAGGTGAAATTTATGAAAAATATAACGCTAAACGGCTGGGTGATTTTGTTGCTCAAAGCGAAATCAGGCATATTGCCGAAAGTACTTATGAAAATAAACGGCTTTTGAGCGTAATGAAAAGAGAAATAAGCAAAGAAGATATTGAGAAAATTATTGAAGAAGCGATGTAAATTTAAAAACAATGCTCAATTTTTCGGAACTCGGAAATTTTGCCGGACGACATTTAGAAGATGAAGGGAAAAAACTGATTTTCACAACTGTAAGCGGCTCGCACAGCTACGGATTTCCGTCAGAGGACAGCGATATTGATTTGAGAGCGTGTTATGTTGAAAAAACAGTAAATTTATTCCGGCTGGAAAATTTAAAGGAAACGATTGAGAAAAAGGACTTCATTAAAGGAATTGAGATTGACTTCGTTGGATTTGAAATTAAGAAATTTTTACTGCTGATGCTGAAGGGCAACGGCACTGTTTTTGAACAGCTTTATTCGCCAATAGTTGTTGTAACCTCAAAATATCACGCTCAACTTAAAGCACTCGGAAGGAATGCAATAACCAAAAAAATTTACCATCATTACTCGGGATTTGGAAATAATAAACTGAATGAGGCGAGGAAGGAAAATTTTTCCGATGTTAAAGTGAATCTTTACCTGCTCAGGACTTTAATGACAGGTATAGCTGTTCTTGAAACCGGAGAAATAAATCAGAATATTGCGGAATTAAACAGGAAATTTAAACTGCATGTTATTGACACATTAATTGCCTTAAAAAATAAAGAAGAGAAAAGGAAAATAAATGCCGGTAAAATATCTGTTGGGGTTGAAAAAGAAGCAGTAAAATTACAGGAAATACCGGATGAAACGTATAAAAGCAGCAATTTACTGTCTGATATTTCGGAAGAAGATAAGGAGAAATTTAACGAATTTCTGATTAAAATAAGGGTGGAAAATTTATAATTTAGATAAACACAACCTTCTATTCATGTGTTTTATTTTCTATTCTGTATTTGTGTATCAACCAATTGACATCTCTTTTTTTAATTCCTGTTTTCTTTGTGTGCTTTTCCATCTTTTCACAGATTTCCCCGAAGTATTCCTTTTTTGTTGCCATATAAAATAGGGATTTCTTTTAAATCAAATATATAATTTAAGAAAGTATAACAAAAACTAAATATTTTAATAATCAATAATACTTAATATGTTTGCCAAGATATTTTTTGCAGCTCTAACACAGCTTTTTCAAATTCTTCATTTGCCTTTTCCTCTTGCCATTTGTCCATATATCTGCATCCCGTCTCCATATGTTCTATAGCTTTCATATATGTTTCAAGGTAACCATATAACATAATAGATGCGGAGGATACATCCGTGGATTCTGAATCTCTCAGGTCTGAAAAAATATCTTTGGATTTTGAAAAATCCGGTAAAGATTCTTTATATTCAACTTCAGCACTATGCCATTTTTTATTTTTTACATAGTCAGAAGCGGTAATAATGTGTTTCAGACCATCTAAATACAGATACATTCCCGATATTACCTTTTTAGAATCAGGAATACTCTTTTCAGAATTTTCAATCTCATTTTTAACGCCTTGTATATTGCTTTTTAATTCTGATGGAACATCATCTATATTTATCTTATTGATCTTTTCCTTTGCTTTAAGTGTGGCGGATAGTGCATCATCGAGACATCTCCCTCCTAATTTAAGTTCATATTTGCTTTTTTCGGCGTCTTGTGACCTTATATATAAATATCCTTTTTTAAAATGATCCCACCCGACAATAGAATTTTGACTGGAATTAATTACTTCTAAACTAGCTTCACAAATTATTTTATTTGTTTCTATTATCTTTTTTTCAGAATCATAATCAGTTTTAGTATTTTTTAATATTTTTAAGGCCTCTTCATAATCTATTTTAGACATATCAAGCTTGTTTTTTATATCTGCAGTTGTTACAGATACCATCTTATATATTTCGTCAATTCTATTTTTTGCTGTATTTGTAAGTGAAACCGCTCTATCTATGTCTTCCTTTGCCGATATCTTTTTACATGTTCCATTAGAACACATTCCTTCGTTACATGTATTTCCGGCACAGCATAATTCATCAAAACTACCGCATTTTTCACATGTTTTATTAACACACATCCCTTCTTTGTTGCATATATCGCCTTTGCAGCATAATTCACTGATTCCACCGCATTTTTCACATTTTTCTTCAGAACCACAGGCATAACTTATATTGCAGGTATTGTTTTTACAACAATTTTGACCTAAATTACCACATTCACCACCAATGCACCCGCTTAATATTATAATTCCTACAAAAAATAACCCTACAAGAACAGAAAGTCCAATTTTTTTTGTTTTTGTATCCATTTTAAATTTTATTTATTTTACTTAATTAATTATGTTTGATAATAAATAAATTAAATTTTTGTTATCGCATTTTATTTCTTATTCCTTATTTGAACGGTTCATAGTTCATACTTCTCCCAAGCAATTCATTGCTTTCAGTCCATACATCATTCGAACAGTTCATGCAGATGAACATTAAATTTCCCCAACTTCCCCCCGTAATTTCCCGCTGTTATCCTTGTTATACCCTCAACGGTGCATGCCGCCTCAATTCCGCATTTCATCGCCTTTTTCATTGAATCCAGATCCAGCGCATTTACAACAATTTCCATAACACAGTTTTCGCCTTCTTTCAACGATGAATTTTTTGACTGTGCCTTTAATGTCGGACAGAATGCATCATTTGTTGACGCCTTTAATGCAGCATATTTTGAACCGACCTTACTTCCGCTTCTGACAACACCCCCTGGAAATGGCATAATTACATTTTCAACTTTTTTCATTTCTGTTATTGCCCTTTCGCATGCCTCTAATACCGACTCAACATTTTTCCCGACAACCAGAAAATTTCCCCCTCCGAATGCCTTTTGAATGTGAAACGTATCCTCGCACAAAAATTCTCCTTCCATTATGGGAATACGCCAGAATCTTCTTGCTTCTTTTCCGTTGCTTATTGAAGGCAGCCGTTTGCTTATCTGAAATCCATCGCCAAAAAATTTTAACTTCCCGCCAACGCTGACCGGAATTGTCTCCGGTGCCGGATTTATGGCATTATAGCATGCTGCCGTAGGAGATGTGAGAACACATTGTCCCACTCTGTTAATTAAAAGATGCTCCATATTTACAGCAACATCCTTTTTCGGAGAGGTTATACAGAATATAATTCTTGCTCCGGGTCGTCTGTCAGGACTTTCTTCAGGGCTTAAAATTTTATCAGTTCCGCCTTCGCAGCCGCATGCGATTACAGATGTCGCAAAGCCGGTTATAGTTGTTGCTGTTGTTAAAGCCCACTTTTCATTTATTGCCGTAATTATAAACCTTGATGCCCACATTCCAAAGCCCTCTGCAAAGGTGTCCACTATTTCAACATTGTTTATGTACATTTTGGATTAATTAAAAATAAATAAAATAAATTGGTTAGGATTGATTAGGTTTTTTGGTCCAACTTTTTTGCTAAAAAAGGTGGCTGCCCAAAGGTATCCACTATTTCAACATTGTTTATTTGCATTTTAAATTTAAAGTAAATTTAATGAAAAATTTTAAAAATTTTAAGTTTATTATTATTTATTTCTTGTCCTCATTCTTTATAACACTCTACGATTTCCCTTTTCGGAACATAAACATCTTCAACCGCATAATTTTCAAACGAAACCGAATAAAATTTTTCAAATGTCTCCTTTATTTCATCATTTGCTTCCCCTTTGGCCTTAACATAATATGTTCTTCCGAGGTGATTTTCTACAATTTCTCCGTCTTTAACGACAACTTTTCCATCCTTTATTACATACTTTGCCGAAGAGAACGAATTTGCAATATTATTTTCATCAAATTTATAAACTGCTATATCCGCATCTGCTCCTGCCCCCAAATGTCCTTTATTTTTTAATCCCATAATTTTGGCAGTTGCCGCTCTTGTAATTGTTGCTATTTCCTGTAAGGTATATTCTCTGTCAATGTTTGCCAAGGTTGTTCTTTCTTTTGCTTTCTGGTTTATCCTGTTGAGCATTTCGTCTCTTTTCTTTTTGCTCATTAAATATTCCACAACATTCGGATAATAATAAAACGGACCTGCATTAGGATGATCTGTTGTCAGGCAGACCTTAAACGGATCTTTAATCAGCAGGAAAATTTCAAGTCCGATTGCCCACTGAATTGCATTTACGGCATTATTTTCTTTAAATATGTATGGAACAATTCCCGCCCCGGTTTCCATTTCAGCGTCAACATTCGCCCATTTGTTTTGATGCGAAAGTTTATAAACAGTATGCTGCCATGGTCCGTCTGCTGTCATTGTCGTTGCATTTCCGAAAATAACCTGTCCGACATCAACGGTTGCATTATTACCGGAATTAATTTTATCTGAAATTTCGTTCGCCGCAGATGCAAAATTTGCCCAGCCGTCGCCGGCATAGGAATTGAACTGAATATGGGTTATGTGAATTGGTTCGCCTTTGAGCGCATCAATGGTTTCTAATGTTGTTTTGAAATTTCCCGGAGAACCGAGATTATTGCAGTGAACATGGATTGCATGAGATAAATTTAATTCCCTTCTGACTTTTGCTAAATTTTGTAAAATTTCCCTCGGAGTTACTCCGTAATTTATTACAATATCATCCAGACCATTCACATTCTTTCCCCATTTCCAGTTCTCAACACCACCGGGATTTACGATCTTTATTGCATAGCCCTTTGTTGCATTAAGCAGGAATCCGACATAATTCTTTAATCCGTCAAAATTTCCTTTTGCTATGTTGTCAAGCACAAAATGATTGCTGCCCATCAAAATGTAAGCGGTTTTATCAATTATTGGAATATCGTTGAATTCTTCGTGTGTGTGTCGTGTTGCAATTGGAGGAGATGCTGCTTCTGCAACAAAGGTATAACCAAGTTTTGCATATCTGTATCCCGTAACAAAGGTTGTTGGAACTGTGTAGCCGGTTCCGCTTCTTGTAATCTTTGTTTTGCGGACAGAATCCTTACGATGGTCATCCGGACACATAACTCTTGCCTTTGTTACTTTTGGTCCCGCAATATGAGAATGGATATCAACACCGCCGGGCATTACGAGCAGTCCTTTTGCATCAATAATAATGTCATCATTATTGTTTCTTTCATTCACTGGTTCTTCAACTATCTTTCCGCCTTTAACATAAATATCAATTATTTCTCCGTCAATCCTGTTTGCAGGGTCATAGACCTTTCCGTTTTTTATTATCATCATTTTAAAATTTGTAAAATTTTATAAATTTTTAATTTAAAATTTATTTCAGTATTATAAAGTATATTTTTTCTTTTAATTTATTTTTTATCGTACAGGAAAGTTCGTTTTATTATCCTCACACGGAGACACCAAGACACAAAGGAGAAATATACTGAAAATTCTTTGAGAATTTTCAATCTTTAAAAAATCTGTGGGATTTTTTAAATACTCTGTGACTTTGTGGCTTTTAAAAATTTCACAAATTTTTAAATCTCCGAACGGCAGTGAGGTGATTT
>JAGWDQ010000074.1 GCA_018260615.1 Candidatus Altarchaeum sp. | reverse complement strand
TATTACAAACAAGTAGTTGGTTTTATCATCTTTCCACAAGTTATTGAGAAGTTACAATTTTGTTTCCTGTAATCCATATCAGTAAGTTTAAACCTTTTAACCATATTATCATAAACAAACTTCTGCATTACCCAAACAATATTTTTATTCCACTTTTCCATTACCTGTCCTTTTATGAGCATTTGAACATAAGAAAGTTTGATGGTGTTATAGGTATTCATTCCAAATTTGTAATTGTTTTCTAAAACATCCATGCCATTCATAAAGTCATTCAACGCTCTTACTAATTCACCCGTACCCGTAGTTGAATCGGACTGAAATTCTACTATACAAAAGTCATCAATCTTATTACTGACTGGTTTGTGTTTTACCAGTACAAAATCAAAACTACCTACATTCAACAAATGTACCTCCGGGAAAAGAAGCACATTATTCGTCGTTCCGAATACCTCTTTTGATATGTCTTTAAATGCCCTGTTATCCTGCAAAAATCTATGCGGGCAAATAACTGGTTTTGCTTTACTATAATTTACAGAACATACGCCCATCGGATAATTAATTGTTCTGCTTTGCTTGTCACACTTGCCGTCCAAAAATTTACAATAATGATTTTTAATTGCCTTTTTTGCTTCTGTCGATTTATTTTCAACGGGAAAAGAAAAAATTTCGTTTGGGTTCATTTTATCATTCTATTTTTGTATAATAATTATTTCTTCCGGCAATAAAACATTATGGCCGGTACTTCGCCTCATTCTGAATAATTCCTTCCTGCAGTTTTTGTATCCGATTTCCCGTGCCATTTTAATTAATATATCGCACACCGGAATGTAAACTCCTTTGATGGTCTGGTCACCTACAACCAAAAGAAAATTTGCGTCTTTTTTCATTAAATCATAAAATTCCTGCATACACAAATACATATCTCCAAAATACTCTCTTACCATTCTGGGATAATCAAACCCCCAGTTTTTATCTTTTGTTTGTTCATAGATTTGAGCGCTGATAATTTTAACATCTTCAAATTTTTTTATAAATTTTTCCGAATTACTTTCTTTGAAAATTAACTTTGTGCTGCCTTTTACCATTTTCCTTTTGATTTGCTGCACATCATTCATACTCTTCACAAAATCAAGAAGATACAATTCCAGACGCGTTTGTCTTGTATATTCCAAATCATTGGGATATGGAGGGGATGTAACAATAAAGTCAATAGATTCCGGCTTTAAGTATTTTTTTGCATTAAGACAAGTATCTGTAATTAATCCGGATTTTCCGTAATGATTATGTTTCTGAATCACCTTTAAATCAGTATAAATTTGTATTACTTTATCCGTAAACAAATCCCAAAAGTCATCTTTTTCCCTGAACGGGTAAAATGTTGTGCCCGGACATAATGAAACATAAGATGCCTCAAAACAGGACTTTGATACTGCCATTAAAAGAAGATTTTTTATTTTATTGTCTTTTATTTCTCCAATCAGGTTTTTTAGCAGCATTACTTCTTTTTGTAAGACGGTGCTAAGCCACTGATTAATTTCTTTTTTAGGCATCACTTTAATAAATCCCGAATCGTATTTTAACGGGTCAAAATTATGAATTTCTTTTACAAATCTTTTACTTATGCAGGATATTTCTTTTTTAAACCGAACCAAATCAATATCCCATGTCGTTTTTACTTCGGAAATAAAGGTCATTAACGGGTTAGCGTCAAAGCCGATGGCATTACATTTAAATAAGTTTGCCGATACCAATGTTGTTCCGCTACCTGCAAAAGGATCTACAACTAATGATTCCTGTTTTAATTTATATTCAATAATCTTTTCTTCAATGAGAGAATACGGAAAGTCCTCCAAATAATCATACCATTTATGAACTACACCGAATTTATTAAGGTCGCTAATTGTTTGCTCACATTTAAAGAGAGTAGATGAGAATGCCTGAACTATATCATCTTTTGACTCGGCAAATTTTATTATTTTTTCGGAATAGTTTTTATACTTGGGGTCATTTCTTTGGACAATTTTTATAAATAAGTCCAAACGGTTTTCAGGAATATTAAAACCCGGTATTATGCCTCCTTCAATAAATCCTTTATCAGCGAGCATTTTAATTGCGTCAGCAAGTATTTTGCTTTCTTTTGGGTATCCTGTAAGTTCAGATAATAGTTCAGTTGTTATTTCCTTCTTTTCTGATATGTTTAAATATATTTGCCGCAATATCTGAGCCTGCAGAAAAGGCAATTTGTTGGGATTTGTATTTAGTGTCTGTGTCAAAACAGGTCTGTTATTTTTCTGTAAAAGTACCACATTACTCTCCTTTTTTTGAGCAATAAATTTATTTATGTTTAATTTTGTTTTTTGTTCCTGCACGCACTTTTCAATATCCTTTAGACATTCTACTTTCATTACATCTGTTGTAACATTTGCCGCCTTTGTTGTATTTATTGTATTATTCTTATCAATATTATTCATTATCAAATCATTATACAATTAACTATTTTCACTTATGAATTAAATTTTTATTAAATTTCACTCTTAAATTTCCCCCTTAAATTTTACACTCCATACATTCAATACATTTCTCATACCCGTATTTCCTGATAACATTAAGCATATCATAAGGATTACCACTGCATTTTAACTCGCCTTTGAGCATCAGATGCCCTATATCGGCGCTAACATAATCAAGAATATGTCCCGTATGGGTTATTATCAGTCCGGCATTAGTTCTGTTTTTATGCACATCCTTTTGAAGTAATTTGCTGATTGCATTTCCGACAAGCGAAATATTTTCCAGATCAACCCCTGATTCCGGCTCATCAATCAGAGAAAGTGCCGGATTTTGTACAAGTAACTGCAAAATTTCGGAACGTTTAATTTCCCCTCCTGAAAATCCCGCATTCACATCCCTGTTTAAAAAATTTTTCATATTTAATTCGCCCGCCAAAGCATTGGTCTCAACATCTTTATTCCCTTTGCATAAATTGAGCAAATCACCCATTTTCAGCCCCGAAATCGTCGGTGGTCTCTGAAACATTATTCCTATTCCTTTTTTTGCTCTTTCACAGACCGCTAAATTTGTTATATCCTCTCTGTTAAAATAAATTTTGCCTTTTTTGACTTTGTAGGCGCCAAATCCCATAATTGCCATTAACAAGGTTGTTTTTCCGCTTCCGTTCGGCCCGAATAATGTGTGTGTTTCGCCTTTTTTGAGTTCTAAATTTATGTTCTTTAAGATTTCCTTTCCGTCTATTTCAACGGTGAGGTTTTCTAATTTGAGCATTTTAAATTTATTTTGGATTTTGATTAAAATTTGATAGATATAATAAAATTAGTTTTTGGTTAAAATTTGGTTGATGTTGGTTTGAAAATACTGTGTTCTTAAGTACCTTTCCCGTTTTTGAATACCACAAATATAAGTCCGGTTCCGCAGGAGAAATTTTTGAAGCCATTGCAATAATTTTCATATAAAATCCACATACACAAAACAAATAATATAAGGAACAAAACCTAATATTTTAACGTATAGAAATTTTTTAAATCAGAATCCCAGATAAGCGGAGTTAATTTAAAAAAAGAATATGGATGATAAAAAATTAAAACTTTTAAATCTCATAAAGAAAGTAATAACATACTCTGATATTGAGTTATCGTCAGGCAAGAAAAGCAGTTTTTACATTGATGGAAGAATACTTACTTTAAGTCCTGAAGGAGCGTATCTAATCGGAGAGGTGTTTTTTGATTTGCTGAAAGATAAAAATGTTGATGCTGTCGGAGGATTAGAATTAGGAGCAGTTCCAATTTGCGGTGCGGTTGCAGCAATCAGTTATTTAAAAGGGCGTCCGATACGAACTTTTATTGTAAGGAAAGAGCCAAAAAAACATGGGTTGAGAAAGCAAATAGAAGGTCCGATAAAAAAAGGCGATAAAGTAATAATAATTGATGATGTTGTCACTACGGGAGGGTCTATTTTAAAAGCAATAGAGTGTGCTGAAAAAGAAGGTCTTGTTGTTGTAGGTGCTGTTGCTTTGTTTGACAGGTTAGAAGGTGCTAAAGAAAAATTCAAAGAAAAAAATATTAACTTTATATCTATTTTCTCAAAAGATGATTTGAATGTCAGATAATATCGTCAGTGTTGTTTGAAATGCAAAAGCGAAAGGGAAATTTACTTTGAATTTTTGATTAAATTTTTATTAAACTCTATTTGAAAACATTTAAAATTATTTAAGCACCTTTCCTGTTTTTGAATACCATAAATATAAGTCCAGTTCCGCAGGAGAAATTTTCACACCCTCCGCAATAATTTTCATTAAATTTTCAATTTTAATGTAGGTAGTTCTGTTTAAATGTTTTGGTATTTCTGAAATTATTTTGTTTTCATACAAAGTCCTCAGTATGTGCCTGTCCAAAATTGCAAAATTTTTATATCCCGTATTTCGTAAAAAATGGCTTGCTTCCTTATAACCTATGCCTTTAATGTTTTTCACAATAAATTCCCTTGCATCACTTTCGTTCTCAAATTTTGTAATAATATCCTTTAAATTTTGCCTGTATTTTCTTGCCTCAACTATAAATTTTGCCCTCGTATTCGGAAATCTGTGCTTGTTATCCTTTAAAAATTTTGACAATTCGGCAGGCGAAAAATTTAGAAATGCATCGTTCTTTTTTTCTTTTTCACAAATTTTTATACATGCTTCTGCCTTAAAATTTGCGGTTAATAAACAATAGCATAACTCCTTAAACCAGAGTAAATTATCACCATTGAAATTTTCTTCAAACTCGTTTATTCGTTTTTTTACTGTATTTGAAACGACTTTGTCTCTTCTTATGTCTTCAATTTCTTTTATAAATTTCGGATAGGTCATCTCCATTGCCGTTAACTTAAGGAAATCCTGTTAGTTACTCCTAAATCTTTCACAGAAAGTCATGAAAAGTTTAGAAAGATTTGCAAAAAATTTATCCTATTTTGGTTCAAAATATATAATCCATCAAACTTTTTGATCCTTAAGTTAACGGATATGAGGTCATCTCATTTAGAGAGTATGTTTGCTTTCCACAAACCGTGAATATTACAATGTATCCTTGCCGCAATGTCCTTTGCTTTTATCTCAAAGTCCGCTTCGGGTTTGCCTGCAGGAATTAAATTTTTCCGGTAAATATTCCCGTCTGCAATAACCTCAATAAATTCAATGTGGTATTTTTCCTCCATCGGATGCGGAATCATGCCAACCTTAACTTTTATTCCTGTTTCTGTTTTTTCAATAACCGGCACATGTTTTTCTTTACCGGCATCTTCTGTTTTTTCTTTAAGCAATTCCATTGGCTGACCACAGCAAACCAACTTTCCTGCTCCGGCATGTAAAATTTCAACAATGTTGCCGCAAATGCTGCATTTGTAAATTTGTTTTTGTTCTGTCATTTTGTTAAATTTTAATTAAAGTTATTTTTACTTTTAAATTTTTAATGCATTTTTAAAATATTGCCAGTGCCACAATATATGAAATATTGAAATTACGACCATCGCTATCCCTGCCTCAACATGCCAGAATAAAATGTCAAAAGGGAAAGGAATCACAATGCCAAAATCAATTTTTATTATTAAAAGAACGCCCAATAATCCGGAAATAAAAAAGGTGACAAGCAACAACATATTCCATATTTTTCTATGGGTGGCAGTACTGATGACATTCTTTTTTGACAAAATATAACTTATGAAATATAAAATAATCAAAAGCAAAAAGACCGGCAAAATATGATATGTCTCTTTAGGGATAGGTCTTTCGGCAGATTTTTCAGTTATCCCTGGCATCTCCGATTTTGCAGAAGTATCTGTTTTATTTGTTAAATTATCTGTTGCATTATTTATCCTGTTTTCCGGCGCTGGCTGAGAGTAATCACATATTCCATCATTATCAGTATCAATATATCTGTTACAATCTCCGGGATATGTACCATTAACCTCGCCAAAAGGACAATTGTCCCATGCAAAGACCGTTACAGGTTGTAATATCAACAGTAATAAAGCAAATATTATTTTTTTTGTCACCATTTACTTTAATTATCGCAATAAAATTTTATTCCTGACTTTTAATATTCTTCAATAGTATTCTTCAGTATTCTTCAGTATTCTTCAGTATTCTTCAGTATTCTTCAGTATTCTTCGCATTTAATCTGGTAAAAGCTTTTTTCATGATCGCATGACGGACACTTTTCAGGCGGTTCCGTTCCGAAATGAACATATCCGCATTCACGGCAAACCCACCAGACCTTATTTTCTTTCTTAAAAATCGTGCCTGATTCCAGTTCCTTTAAAATTTTCTTAAATCTTTCTTCGTGGTGTTTTTCTGCTACCGCAATCGCTCTTAGTCGTTTTGCAATTTCCAAAAAGCCCTCTTTTTCTGCGGTGTTCGCAAATTCCGGATACATTTTTGTATGCTCAAAATTTTCCCCTGCAATTGCCGCCTTTAAATTTTCTATGGGTCTTGTGGCAATCAGATTCCAAAAAGGGAAATTTTCCATATAAATTAATTTGA
>JAGWDQ010000073.1:1227-6562 GCA_018260615.1 Candidatus Altarchaeum sp. | reverse complement strand
CTCCGAGTTAAGTAAAAATGCACGATTCACGGAATAATCCCGACATAAAGGTTATTGTCTTATTACCAAAATAAATATAATAATTGTTTAAATCGCACTATGTAGTATGGAAACAAATATAAGGAATTTCTATACAAAATACTCCTAATAAGTTTAAATCGCACTATGTAGTATGGAAACATTGATGTGAAAAGTTCGTATGAAAAGTTCTTTTAAAGTTTAAATCGCACTATGTAGTATGGAAACAAATATCCTCAACTTTTATCCAAAATATCAAAAATGTTTAAATCGCACTATGTAGTATGGAAACGTTTTTTCATCTTGGTTTTAATATAAATTTATTTCCAGTTTAAATCGCACTATGTAGTATGGAAACTGTTGTATGTTTAAAAAGTAAATGGATTGAATTATGTTTAAATCGCACTATCTAGTATGGAAATTTTTAAGGGTGTTTTTTATTTGGTTTAAGTTGTGGGGTTTAAATCGCACTATGTAGTATGGAAACCGCTGTCAATTATTACCTACATTTTTTTATCGTACAGGAAAGTTCGTTTTAAATATCCTCTGTATTTATGTTTTAAATATCCTCTGTATTTATTTTATTAATTCCTCACACGGAGACGCAAATGGTAATGTTACTCTGTGACTTTGCGACTTGGTGTGAGCATTCTTTTATTTTATTCTGTTTAAATCGCACTATTTTAAAAATCTCCGAGTAAAACGAGGTTATGTAATATGAAAAGCAGAAATATCTTTGATGAAAATTTTCCAAAAATTAGTGAAATTTAAAATTTAATAAATTTAATAATAAAACCATAATTATTATCCCCAATTGTTTATATTGGTTTGTTCATTTCCAGTATAGATAAGATGAAGGGAGGGGTTTCCTGTTAGGTTACTATTCATTCCCTAACAGGTTTTCCCCTTTTATACTTCTTAAAAAACAACTAAACATAAAAACATTCCACACAATCCTCCGCTTATACCACATACAAAATTTGTTTCCTGTTTTCCGAAAATTTTTCCTCTTTCAAGTGTTGCTCCTATTAAACTATCAACAAAATTTCCAAAATTTCCCGCAAATATAACCGCAATAAATACATACCAGTTTGCAATTCCTATAATTACCGCAACCGCAGCAACGAGCATTGTTGTGAGCAGTCCGGCAAATGTTCCCAAAATACTTATTCCGCCGTCTGTTCCTTTTTCTACTCTCTTTAGTGTTGTTATCATTATTGGTTTTGATTTGCTCAGGACACCAATTTCCGAAGACGCAGTATCCGCCGCCAGCGCCGCAACCGCTGAAATATAACCGCACAACAAAGCTAAATTTTGCTCAGGAAGCACAGCATACGCCAGCGCAAAAATTAACGGAGGAAGTCCGTTTCCCAGCACATTTGAAATTCCTCGTCCTTCCTCTTTTTCAGCTGTCTTTTCTCTGACCTTTTTCTTCCATTTATATGCCGTAAATATCGCGCCGATAATTACAAAAGTAAAGAATATTGTGAAAAATTTCACATCCATACATATCAGAATACCCATAGAAACAACAACTCCGCTCGTCATTCCTGTTTTATCAACAACCTTTGTTTTGTATGCCATCAGTCCCAAAGCAAGCGAAATTATTAATGCAATTATAAAATTTTCTAATGTGATGGAAATCATATTATATTAAATTTATCTGTAAATTTATTTTTATTATAATAAATTTTAATTATGTTTTTTATTAATTGTTATTAATTTTGATATAAAAAATGGATTTTTCTATTTTCAATAAAAGGGAAAGATACAAAAGAGAAATACAAGCACTTGAAAAAATTTATGCCGACTGGGATATAAAATTAAAGAGTCGGAAAATATACGGATGTAGCAGACAAACGTATCCGGAACTTGAGCTTGAAGGAGAGAGTATTGAAAAATTTAAAGAAATTTTTGAAAAAGTAAAGTATGCAGGAATCGGAAAAAATGTTACAGAAATCGGGTACGCATTTGTTTTTCCGGTACAGAAAGAGTATGTAAAAAAGGTCTCGGAGACAGATGAATATACTTTAGCGATAATTTCTCCTTTTCCGGATAATATCAGATATAAAGAAATTATGCTCAACAAAAAAATAAATGTCAAACCAGGCGATTATATTTGTCTGAAAAAGGGATTTGTAAAGGCAAACATAACAAAAGAGGGGCACGTTCAAAAGGTTTTATATGTTGATGAAATTGCGCCTGTGGATAAAGTTAAGGCGTATAAAATTTCACAAAATTTATTAAACGATTTTATGGATAAGATACAGGCAATGCTTCCGGAAGAGGCCGAAAAGACAGAAGGAGATAAAATAGCCGCATCTGTTTTAAGTGCAAGTCATGGAATTGGTTTGTTTTCTATTGTCAGTGATGAAAATGCAAAAGCAGGAATTTCAAAAATTTATAACGCACTACAAAATTCGCTGCCGGAAATTTTCCGGAATGAGAAAATTTCCCTAAAATTTACATCTCCATACATTAAAAAAAATTCGGTTAAAATCATACTGGAAGGTGTACCTCTTTTTCAGACCTTGGACTTTGGGGAGCATCCGCAGCAATCAATGTGGTTTGAGAACGCATTTTCTAACCAGACAATTTCATCTCCTTTAATATCCGGAAGAATATATGACGGATTATTTTTATACAGAAATGCAAACATTGTTCATAATTTTGAAAAATTTTCTGATCGTGCAGAATACAGAGGTTCAAAAATAAAAGAAGAACCGATTTATGATGAAGAAATTCAGTTCTGGCTGATATCACAAAGAAATTTATGCGCCCAGTCCTTTAATAATGATTATGTGGCTCAATTTTTTAAAAAGATATTTGCAAATACCGTTCAGGAAAATCTGGACTTATCTCTTCCAGAAAATATATTAAACCTTGCAGTTGAAAACACAGTCGTAAAAGAAAGTTTGCACAGGGGATTTGAATGTCTTTGCAGAAAAGGAGAAACAGACAGCACAGAAAATGCAGAAAGATTTATAAGAAAAAATTTAAAAGAGATGAGCGAATTTTCAATGACCAAAGGAGAGAAAATGAGAGAAGAGCTCGCAAAAAAGATGAAAAGAAAAAGAACAACCGGGAGAAAGATTTATGATTTAACTGGTCTGGTGATGCAAATATCGGGACGGCTTCCTTATAATGATTTGGCAGAAGAGATAAAAAAATGTCTGAAATGCGATGAAAGTTTAGTCAAAAATAAAATTAACTTTATGGTTTACGGAAACCGAAACAGCCGGAATCCGTCACCACCAACACAAATAAAAATAAGATTTATAAACGGAATTAAGATGGTGGAGTTTAAATAAATCACCGACATACTATTCGCTGCATTCGCTTTCTTTGTTCCAAAAATTTCAAATATCAAAATATATCCGGTTAAATTTTCATATCACTTTATAAGCAATCATAGTTATCAAAAATGATAACTTTGGATTTTAGCAGATTATAAAAATTTACTGGTTGTTCTTTCCATCAGCAACTCTAAATACGACTTCGTCAGACATTCACTTTTTTCAATTTCAAAAAATTTCAAAATTTCAAAAATTTTGCTTTTATCTTTCAGGTCTTTGCCTTCAATTTCAACAAAATTTCCAAGATGCTCTACATCATCAACACAGATATGCAAAATTTCAAACAGGTATTCTCTTCTAACTTTTTTCACATTCGCAACAGCAACGAATCCCAACCTATTTAAAATTTCAGAAATTTCTTCGCCGCATTTTATTTCAATTTCCTCTCTTGTTTTTGTCTCCGCATCAAGCCGCTTTCCTTTGTAAGTCAAAAATGTTTCATTGCCAGTTTTTCGTATTCTCAGCGCTTCATCTGTTTTTGCAAAATCCCTGCACGGGTGGTTGAAATAAATATCTTCCTGAATTTCTTTCTTTAAAAATTTTGCGTTAATTTCATTTAGCCGTTTTTCAAATTTTTCCAAGTCATTAATTTTTGCCTTGACTTCTACTTCAAGCATTTTTACTTTATTGATTTATTTTTTATTTTTACTTTTTAAAAATTTTTTTAATACAGGAAGTGACGGGGGAGGGGGGTATTAAAACAAAATTATGTAAAATCTAAATTTTATTTATAAATTTGTTAAATATCTATTTTAATCTTATAAATTCACACAAGTTATGAATACAGGAAGTGACGGGGGAGGGGGCAATAGCAAAGATATAAATGACGAGGAAATAAAAATTTTAATCATCAATTACGGAGCGGGAAATTTAAGAAGCGTCGCAAATGCATTCAGATTGTTATCTGTAAAAACAGAGATTGTTAATATCGGTGATTTAAACGAAAATATAATTGGCAAATTTGATGCGATTGTTTTGCCAGGCGTTGGAAATTTTGAAATTCTTGCAGAAGCAATCAAAGGAAAAGAAGAAATTTTTAGAAATTTAAAGAAGCCGTTTTTGGGAATTTGTTTGGGATTGCAGATTTTGCTTGACGGAAGCAAAGAGGCAGAGGATGCGGAGGGGTTGGGAATAGTCGCTGGTGGAAATATAAAATTTAGAAATTTAAAGATTCCTCATATCGGCTGGAATGAAATTAATGTTTTAAAAATGCATCCCGTATTAAGCGGTTTAGACAACGGGTTTTTTTATTTTGTCCATTCTTATTATGCAAGTCCGAAAAGTAATGACTATGTCTCTGCAAGTTGTAATTACGGTGTTGATTTTCCTGCTGTTATCGTAAAAGAAAATTTCATAGCAACGCAGTTTCATCCTGAAAAGTCAGGGGAAGCAGGAATAAAACTGTTAAAAAATTTCATAAATTGGGTTAAATTTAGTTAACTCATGTTTTGCGTTTTGAAAAACTTAAAAATATAAAAGTATTGAAATTTTATTTTTATTTATTTTATTTATATATTTATTTATAATCTCATTTATTTATTCAAAATTTCGTATAATAAGCTGCAGTAGAAACGAACTCCGATAAATTTATTTTACTTTTATCTATCTTTATTCCTTTCTACATTTAATAATTTGAATTTTTCCTAAATATTATTTTTATTTTTTACCATTTTATTTATTTTATTTTTATAGATTTTTAATTTCTATTGGGTCGGACAGGTCTTCCGCCATTACACAATCTCGATATATCAGCGATATTCCGCAGAGGAATTCGCACATTGCGATTAGTGCTTATGAGGGCGGTTTCTCACTTTAAATAAAGAGATAGTCCGTAAAGGACTTCTCACAAAATTTAGAGATCCTGCCGACCCTTTTTTGATGAATTTGCTCGTTGTCTCTAAAATTTCTTTACTTTTGCTTTACTTTTGCTTTACTTTTGCTTTACTTTTGCTTTACTTTTG
>JAGWDQ010000073.1:0-1217 GCA_018260615.1 Candidatus Altarchaeum sp. | reverse complement strand
CTTTACTTTTGCTTTACTTTTGCTTTACTTTTGCTTTACTTTTGCTTTACTTTTGCCTTCATCTTCGCTTCATAATTCGGATCGTATTTCTGCATCTTTTTAACCATTGCAAATATTATTCCCGCTAACTTTGCAGCGGATGCGATCTTTGCCTTCTTTTTCCCGTACTTTGTCTTTTCATATTCCGATAACTTCTTTTTATAATAGTCCCTGATTGTTGGATTTCCCTTTTTGTCCCTGATACAGGGATTTGCTGCCTGAAAAAAAGCCATCCTGATATGTTTATTTCCCTCAACAATTCTCCCGTCTTTTTCCAGTTTAGATGACTGTTTTGTATTTGAACACAAACCGCAAAAGCTCATGAAATCCCCTTCGCTTTTAAATTTTAATCCTTTTGTTTCCGCAATGAATGTTGAAGCAAGAACCATTCCCGCTCCGGGATAGGACAGAATCACTTTGGCAACTTCATCATCTGCTATCCTCTTTTTGATCTCTTTGTCTAAAAACCTGATATGTTTGTCAAATGTTTCTATAATGTCCATTATTAGTCCCTTTGTGATCTTTAAGCCATCCGTTCCCGAAGATAATCCGCTCGCGTTATTTGCCGCCTTTATAAGTTTTTTCGCATGATTTTTTCCGAATACGTTATTGCTGTTTTCAGCAAGTTCTTTTGCCAGTTGTTCTTCGCCCGCTTTTAAAATATCTTCGGGAGTCATATATTTTTTGTTAATCCACATCGCGCCTTTTCCAAAAAAGTTTGAGAACATATCTCCTATTTCCGGAAACAAAAGAAAAGAATGTATTTTTAATTTGTTCTTGAATTTAGATCTCTCCTTGACAATATAAGCTCTGAATCTCGTTAAGTCCTTCAGTTCATTCCTTTCACTGTTGTTTTTTGACATATCTTCAATTGTCTTTTGAATGTTTTTCTCATAAAAGAATTTAAGCTCTCTCGCTAATATATTTTTATCTATTTTATCCGTCTTTGCTCTGTCATTAAACAACGCCCTGAACTTTTTACTGTGCTTTGCTTCAAGTTCTATCACACCGTATCCGTTTTTAACAAGATAATCTCTGACGTTTGCGTGATACTCTGAGGTAGATTCATGACTAAACACAACACATAGCGTCAAATAACCGTTGGAATTTCTGCACTGAGCTGATATTTTTAATATTTTCTTGAGTAACACTTTTTCCCTATGCTTGTATTTTTCTTA
>JAGWDQ010000072.1:266-6739 GCA_018260615.1 Candidatus Altarchaeum sp. | reverse complement strand
ACAAGAAGAACATAACGGATTTTTATTTGAACCCTGAAATGTTGAGGAATTAAAAGATATACTTGAAAAAGTAATTAATAACAAGGGGAGATTAATATAGATAAGTGGAAATTGCATAAATTTCGCAAAAGAGTATAGTGTAGAAAACAATATTTGTAAATTTGAAGAAATTTATAAAGAAGCGATTGAAATAAATTTAATAAATAATATGAATATTTACAATAAGTTTACCTGGAACCAAATTTTAATATTATATGTATTAATAGGAACAATAGTATGTAATATTTTACCAATTCCTGAATTGGCAAAAGGAGCAATAGCAATCCCTGCATTTTTAATAATTCCTTATTTATTCGGGCACATAATCTTAACTGCTCTTAAAAAATCCATAAATCTCTCTCTGTCAAAAACTTCATACATTTTTATTTCGTTTGCCGCGGGATTCATTTTTATTCCAATCATTGCATTTCTTTTGCATGCATTTCATTTATTTAACGCAACAATATTTTCTTTTCTAATTTTAATTATACTTTTAATATATTTTGTAAAATCAAAAAAATATGATGAAACAGCAGAAATTAAAGAGATAAGAATAAACCGTAACATTATTATGTTTTTATTTACTTTTTTGTTTGCAGTTTTGTTTATTTTGTATTATGAACCATTCCCTTTTTCATTCAATCATGATGCATTCTGGGGACACATCCCCATAACTTATTTATTGGTGGATTATACTCATTTTGCGTTTCATGGGAACTATAATCCGACAATGACTTTGATGGTAGGGATTTTATCAACACTCTTTAGAGTAGACATTTATACATTATTTTGGTATGGCAACTACACTCTCCTGCCTTTTTTGGCACTGTTTGCACTTTATATTTTATCCGTCAAAATATTCAATGATAAAAGAATATATTACGTATCATTTTTGGCTTTGTTATTTGCGGGCGCCCATACAACTGGTTCATCCATAGGATTTTATTTGTTCAAACCATCTAATCTCATAATAATCGTATTTCTGTTTATACTATATTTTATTGAAAAAGAATTTGTCCCTCTTTATTCAAAAACAAAATTCAAAGATTTATTAATTATTGTTACGACCTTTTTAATAACATCATTTATATTATTCTCTTATTTATATTCGTGGCTATTTAAGATATTAAATCCTGTGATAGGGTACCAAAATGTTGGTGTTGGAATATTTCTTTTATTTTTTGTTTTGTTCTTTTTACCAATAGTCCTTAAAAGAAGATTTAATTTTATAAATGAAAACTTCAAAATAATATTCTTATTGACGATATTAATGCTTCTTTTGTTCATGGTTCATATTTCAATGGCAATATTAATATTTCCATTTATCCTTATTTATTTAATATTAAAATATGTGGGGGAGAAAAATTTTATCATTGTTCGCAATTTAAGTATCTGTGCGGCAATCATATTCTTAATATTTTTTTCACTTCAGTACTATGATATTTATAATTTTGAAACTAATTACAAAGAGAATACATTTTTAGATAGTCCAGATAGCGGAAATTTGTGGCGAACACCGGATTTTTCAGTTAAACAAGAAACACTCATGCAGGAATACTGGACATATCCTGTGTTTATGATTATCTTGATTGGGATTATGTTTGGCATATTTGATGCAAAATATAGAAAAATTTTTCCATCACTCATAATTATTGTATTTGGTTTGATCTTTTTTTATCTTTTTATAAGAACTCTGGGGCAGGAAAGGGAATTAAATTTTGCAAATCCAATTATATCTTTGATTATTGCTTATGCTATAATAAAAATTTCATCTTTTGGAAATTTATTTAAGAACAAATTTTTTAAATCCTTTGTCATTGGAGCATGTATAATACTTTTTGTCTCTTCAATTATTTATCCAATAGACACTTATATGGATCGCCTTGAGGGCAGTCATACAATTCCTAGCATTATCACAACAGAAGAATATAATGCAGGAAAATGGATGCAAAACCATTTAACAAAGAATACATTTATTGTTTCAGATCCCTTAACAAATCATGCAGTTGCGTCCGTGGCAGGATTAAGGTATCCAAACATATATGATTCCAAATGGCGAAAAGCACATTTTTGGAGCATTTTATCTTCAAATAATTCAAATGAAGTATATATGGGAATAAAAGAAACAGTTACATGGACAAATATGACTCATTATGGTATTTCTAATATTTCACAATATCCGATAAATTCGTCGGTAATTGTTATAAATGAGAGAACAATAAAATGGATAAAATCTGAAAAATATAAAGATGGAAAATATATACCTTCCTCCGCATCAACAAATTACACAATTACAGAGGAAGATATACAAGTATTTTTAGATATAAGATATTTTACTTTATTGTATAACGATACTAATAAATTATATATTTTCCGCGTAAATTCAAAAGAATGGCAAAACACATGATAAAAATGGATCTTAAAAATCAACATGATATAAGGATATGTGCATTTAGTAGATCTTTAACTGGTGATAGGGATGATAAAATATTTAAAGAAATTGGATACGATATTATTGTTTATTCTTTACCCAATCTTTTATTAAGTCCAATTGTATCTTTTAAAGGTTTATTTCGCCCATTACAATGGCACAAATGGTATAAAAAATTAAGAGAATGTGATGTGTTCTTTGCATGGTGGGCTGCTTCTTTTGACATTGTTTTGCTCTCAAAAATTTTTAGAAAACCATGTATAATCGTTGCTGGCGGCGGTGAAGTTGAAACAGGAAAAATGCCACAAGAATATCACTCTTATAGCAATTCTTCCTTTTTTAAAAAGTTAATAACAAAATTAACTTTAAAATTTGCAGACAAAGTAATATCAGTTAGCAATTATACAAAAGAAAATGCAGACAAAATTGCAAAAAATCCAACAAATGAAGTCGTTTATAATACAATTAATACAGAAAAATTTAAACATGTGAAGGTAGAGAAAAAGCCATATATTTTAACAGTATGGTGGATGTCTAAACTTAGAATGAATACAAAGGGAATTTTGCCTTTATTGGAAGCATTCAGTAAGATTATTACAAATCATCCGGAATATCGTTTAGTGTATTTAGGTAATGAGTCCGAAAGTCTTGGTGCAAGAGAAATAATCAAAAAAAGAGCAGAAGAACTTGGCATTTCAAACAATGTAATTCTTATGGATTTTTTTAAAACAAACGAAGAATATGTAAAATTTCTAAACCAATGTAAAATTTATGTTCAATATAGCTGGAATGAAACTTTTGGTGTTGCAATGTGCGAAGCAATGGCTTGCGGAGTTCCTGTTGTTGCTTCTAATAGAACTGCCCTTCCGGAAGTTGTCGGGAATGCAGGATTAATTGTGGATAGAGGTGAGATGGAAAAAGGAAATCCGGATGATTTAGCAGAAAAAATTGAAATGCTCATTAATGATGAAAATCTAATTAATAAATTGAGTAAAAAAGGAATAGAAAGAGTAAGAAATAATTTTTCAAAAGAAATAAGGAAACAAAAATTAAAAAGAATTGTTGAGGAATTAGTAAAGGACAAAAAGAAATAATTCAACCTATTTTTTTATCATGGATTTCATAATTTCAATATCTTCATTGGAAATTATTTTTGTAAAATGGACGGATACAAAATAAAATACGGTTGATGCAACACCAGCAATAAATAAATTGAAATTTAACAGATAAAAAAATGTTGCGATAGTAACTATCCCAATTACTATAATCAACATAAACGGTTTTATTAAATTTCTAATTTCAGAAATTTTAATTTTGAGTACATATCTATTTGAAAAATAAATATATATAAGGTTGTTACAAATGAAGGATAATAGCATAGATATTGCCACGCCAATTACCCCATATATAGGAATGAGCAAAAAATTTAGAACTATTGCAAAAACACAAGTTATGAATGCGTTTATTGTTTGATATTTTTGCCTATTTATTGCCAATATGGAATAACTCACTACATAAAATGTACCATGAATCAAAAAGGCAAAAATCAAAATTTGAAATATTAGGACTGATTCTAAATAATCTGCACCATATACAAAAATAATTATTTTATCTGCAAATACAAACCCAATTATTGTAATAAAGAAACATATAATGAATAAAAATTTTGTGGCTTTTTTAATAATCATTTTTAAATCATTTTCAGATGTAACAAACAATTTGGACATTATAGGATACAAAGCAAAAGCAGTTAAAGCAGGTATTGCTATTAATTGAACAATTAAACCATGAGACGCTTTAAAAATTCCGGTTGCAGCATCTCCAGAGTAAACGGAAAGAAAAATTATAAAACTCTGTATATATATTAAGGCAATAATTATCTGGAGTTCTAAAGGGAATGATTCTTTTAACAGATATTTGAGAAATTTCAAATTTATTTTTACTCGTAAATTAAATTTTACAAGTTTTTTGAAACATATAAATGCGCTTAGTAAAACATTGATAATTCCTGTAAAAACAAGTGCTAATGCTATCGGAATAATTTTACTCTCAAAAAGAGTGTATTCTGAAAATATTACCCATAGTGATAAGAGAACAAAAATGATAGATGGAATTATCGTAGTTAATGCAGTATATTCCATTTTCTCAAATGCATTAAATATGCCTCTAAATGTTTGAGAAAAATGCGTCAAGAATAATGAAAAAGAGATAATATATATAAGAATTTCCTTTTCTGGTGATATGTTCATCAGTTTTACGATTCCAACAATAAATATGAAAACAATGATCATTAAGGGAATTTTAATTATGCTCGCAGACCAAATATATTCCATGGCGCGCGATTTATCTCTTGCAACATCCCGGATTATTATATAGTAGATTCCAAATTCAACAGAAAATGATAAAATCTGGGCAAACGCATAAGCAAAACCATAAATACCAAATCCTTCTGGACCAAAATATCTCGCTAAATACATTATGAGGATTATTCCCAAAACTGCATTTATGGCATTTGATGCGCCTAAACTAATAATGTTTTTTATTGTTGTTCTGACTTGACTCAATTTATTATGTTTTGAAACATTTATTTTTGTTTTTAATCTCTAATGATTAATTTATAATTCCAATTTTAGTTTATAAATTGTAATATGTCTAAAAATTTATCAAAAACAGGAGCGGTATTTTTTGTGGCAATAGCCATTATATTATTGTTAATTTACGGAAATCCATATGCTCCGCCGATTATTGAAGATGGAAGTTTGAAATTAGGGGCAAGCAAAGATATTAAAAAGCCATTAATAGAAGTCACATATAACAGTAGTCAAATTCTCACATTTTCTCCGGAAGTTATCTTAATACAATATAACAACAAAACAATGCCGGTTTTTGCATATAATGGAAAAGGTTATTCTAATATGGAAGCAATGTTTAATGGCAATGACTCAAAAAATGTTGAAATCAAAGGAAATACGATGATAATAACATACTTCAATAAGGCAAAAGATCCAAAAGAAGCGGGAATTATATTTACCCTGGAAAATGATACACTACTTTATAGAGTAACAGTAAATGCTTCTAATCCGGAAAATTTAGGGCAATTCCAGTGGCGAGCAAGCACCGAAAAATACAAAACAATTATAACTCCGTCAGATGAGAATATAGACAATGAAGCGGGAAAAGAAGGCAGCAGATGGAGTAAAAGTATTCAAATTCCGGAGTCAGACAAAAATTACGAATTACTGCTCTCAAATGAAACAATGCTTAATATTAGTGGAAATTTCACATCAATTGCATATATGATAAAGAATAAAGGAGCGATGCATTATTTGAATTATGGTGAATCTTTGAATATCAGAATTCAAAAACCAGTTGAATTAAATTTAACTGAAAAAGGATTATCTTTAAGAGCAAGTGAAAAAGTTGCCGGTGATAATAACATTTATCTTTATAACAAAAATGACAAAATTCTCACATTTTCTCCGGAAGTTATCTTAATACAATATAACAACAAAACAATGCCGGTTTTTGCATATAATGGAAAAGGTTATTCTAATATGGAAGCAATGTTTAATGGCAATGACTCAAAAAATGTTGAAATCAAAGGAAATACGATGATAATAACATACTTCAATAAGGCAAAAGATCCAAAAGAAGCGGGAATTATATTTACCCTGGAAAATGATACACTACTTTATAGAGTAACAGTAAATGCTTCTAATCCGGAAAATTTAGGGCAATTCCAGTGGCGAGCAAGCACCGAAAAATACAAAACAATTATAACTCCGTCAGATGAGAATATAGACAATGAAGCGGGAAAAGAAGGCAGCAGATGGAGTAAAAGTATTCAAATTCCGGAGTCAGACAAAAATTACGAATTACTGCTCTCAAATGAAACAATGCTTAATATTAGTGGAAATTTCACATCAATTGCATATATGATAAAGAATAAAGGAGCGATGCATTATTTGAATTATGGTGAATCTTTGAATATCAGAATTCAAAA
>JAGWDQ010000072.1:0-166 GCA_018260615.1 Candidatus Altarchaeum sp. | reverse complement strand
AAGGAGCGATGCATTATTTGAATTATGGTGAATCTTTGAATATCAGAATTCAAAAGCCAACCGAGTTGAATTTAACCCAAAAATATCCTCTTACAATATCAACATCTTCAGCAATTTCCGACGGAATTCACATTTATAAAAACGGAACCAAAATTTTATCCCTGTC
>JAGWDQ010000071.1 GCA_018260615.1 Candidatus Altarchaeum sp. | reverse complement strand
TTAAAAATGCTTAAAGCATTTTAAATACGAAGTATTTAAAATCTCCGAGCACAAGAGAGGTGATTTTTGAAGATTGAAAATCTTGCAGATTTTCAGTACAGTTTTCAGTATTTAAAAATCAACAGATTTTTTAAAGATTGAAAATTCTCAAAGAATTTTCAGTATTTAAAAATTTCATAAATTTTAAAAGATTGAAACCGAAGGTTTCAGTATTTAAAAAATCTCACAGATTTTTTAAAGATTGAAAATTCTCAAAGAATTTTCAGTATATTTCTCCTTTGTGTCCCGGTGTCTCCGTGTGAGGATAATAAAACGAACTTTCCTGTACGATAAAAAATTATCTTTGGGATGGTAAAATTTAACATATTAAACAAAAATTTATATTTAAAAAATTTAAGATATAATAAATATTTAATATATAATAAATTTAATTATTAAAAAATTTTAATTATTATTTAATTATTAATACCTAATTATTAAAAACCAAAAGTAAAAATAAAAGTAAAAAACCAAAAGAAATAAAATCATTAAAATGGAAAAGCAACATGATCAAAAAGGAAATAGTAAAAATACAACAAATACAATGCTGAAAGACATAACTTTAATATGCGGACTGCTCATTTGTGCAGCACTTTTGTCTGTAAATGCTTATGCTCTCGGAGGCATATCCCCGACATCATTAGTAGTAAATTATCAGTTAAGCCAGATTCCGGAACTTGACCAGGGAGAGACGGGAAATGCCGTAATAGTTATACAAAATGCAGGTGATTTTGAGGCTACAAATGTTGAAGTTGTTATTCACGATACCAAATATTTATCAGCCAACAGTTACTGGAAATTGGGAAATATAAATCCGGGAAGAAGTGTAAGTATTGTTGTGCCGCTCAAAGTAAGCAAGGATGCAAAAATCGGAACAAATTTTCTGACGCTGTTTATGGATTACAAATCGTACTCTATGAGCGAGTATGGAACAAAGAATGTTGAAAATGTGAAAAACGACTGGTTGCTCTCTGTAAAAGTTAAAGGAACTCCATTATTTTCTTTAAAAAATTTTTCCACTGACGGAAATCCAGAACCCGGAAAGAAATTCGGTCTAAATGTTCATTTTGAAAATAACAAAGGCGAAGCAAAAAATACATACATTATGGTAGGAAATAATAAGGTAAATCAACAGACCACATCTGTTTCTGCACAATCCCAATCAGCATCTTCAACGGTTTCATCTTCACAACAGGCACAAATGCTCGCTTTACAGGGCCAGTCCGCAACACCTGGTCAAATGTCTGCCAGTCCATCCGCAACTCAAACCCCATCGGCATCCGCAAATTCGGTCTTATCAGTAATCGGAATGAATGAGAAATTTTTCGGAGACATTAAACAGGGACAGGAAATTTCTGCAAAAGTTGAGATATATGTAGCGGAAAATGCCGCATCAGGGGTCTATAATTTTCCCATTAAAATAAGATATGATGACAGAGGGATAACAAAGACGGATGAATTCACAATAGGCATTTTTGTTTCCGGGCAGGAAAACATCATAATTTCCGACATAACAAGCGAGCCGACAAAATTTTACGCCAAAGACAAAGATGTTAAGCTCAATTTAAAAGTCCAGAATACCGGAAGTAAGGAAGTTGATTATCTTAAAATTTCTCCTGTATTTGACTTTCCGTTTAAAAATTCAAAGTCCTATTCGCAAATGAAAAATTTGGGAAAACTGAATGCAGGCGACGAAAAAAGTTCCGACTTTTATTTTGACATTGATGATTTGGCAAAAGAAGGAACTTATGAAGTCAAATTTTTAATAAACTATAAAGCAGACGGCATCGTTAAGGAAGAAAATATATCCGCAACCGTTGAAGTTCAGGAAAAACCAAATTTTGAAATTTCTTATGATTCAAAAACCGTTACAGGTGAAAAGGACACGATGAAATTAAAGGTCAAAAATGTCGGAGCGGATTGTGATGATGTTAAAATTTACACAATAAAAAAGACGGACTTGCCGCTGGACTGGACAACGACTTCACAGTATATTGGAAATTTAAAAAATAACGAGGAAGGAGAGGCAATTTTGGAATTTTCTGTTAAAAGCGGTGCAAAGGAACAAACTTATCTTAGTCCCGTTGAAATCAGATGTGTGAAAAATAATGAGGTCTTTGTGCAGTCGGAAAAAATAAAAATTGAAGTGGATGGAGGTAAAAGCGGAACGAATATAAGTAATTATTATATCTATTTAGTTATTTTGGCAATAATTTTGATAATAATTGCAATAGTTGTAAAATTTAAAAAAGCGAAAAAATGAAAATAACCAAAAAAGATAAAGATGAAAAGAAAGGCAAAGATAAAGTAAATAAAGAAGATAAAGACCTTACCGACGAAGAGGTCTTAACCTCATGGATTAATGAAAAATTTATCAAGACATTTGGAAAGATATATATGCTTTCACTGGTCTCAAAAGGTCATAACCATGGGTATGAAATTTTGAAATTTTTAAAAGACAATTTTTCAATTGATGCCAGCGCTCCTTTGATATATTCCATCCTGGACAACCTTGAAAAAGACGGGTTTATAAGCGGAATCTGGAAACACAAAAAAGGGAAACCTGATAAAAAAGAATTCGTGATTACAGAAAAAGGCGCAAAACTGCTTGAAATCGCAAGAACAAAAATATTTGATATTTCTCAAAATATGCTAAAGAATGGAGATTGAATCGCTGCTCGAAAAAACGAGCGGATTTTGTGTCCGGCATGCAGGAAAAATTTTTCTGCTCGCTGTAATTATAACCGCAGTAATGCTTTTCGGAATTACACAAATTGAATTACAAACAGACATTTCAAATTTTTTGTCCGAAAGCACTTCCCCCGTTATAAAATTAGACAAGGAAGTCAGCAATAAATTCGGAGAAGATAGCGGAGTTATGATTTTGGTTAAAATTTCCGATGAGAAAAGCGGAAAAGAAAATATAAATGACATAAGGGATATAAAGGTCATTAAAGCAATTACCGAACTGACAAAAAAATTAAGGACTGAAGATAATGTTAAAGATGTCAGAGGTATTGGAAATTTTTTTGAAAATGAGCCCGAACAGAACTATGAAAAAATTTTAAATGCCGTATTGAACGAGCAGGCATCAAAAGGCCTTTTCAATAAGGATTACACTCAAACAGTAATGTTTATTACTACCGAAGGAAAGGGTAAAAAAGAAATAAATGATATTGTCCAAACAATTACGGATGATGTGGATAAAATAGCAATTCCCGAAGGTGTTGAGGTTTCTATTACAGGCGAGCCAATATTAATGAACGACATGTCGGACTTACTTATTAACGATATGGTAAAATTATTTACAATTGCCGCATTACTTGTCCTGATATTTCTGTTCTTAGTATACAGGTCATTTACAAAAGGACTCCTGCCTTATGTTCCGTTACTGCTTTCATTAATATGGACACTTGGAACAATGGGATATATAGGGATTCCCATTTCCGTAGCAACGGTTGCTATTGCACCGATGATCATAGGGATAGGTATTGAGTTCGGTGTTTTTGTTGTAAACAGGTATTTTGAAGAATTGAATAAAGGAACAGAAAGAAACATAGCAATACAAAAAGGAGTTTCTGGCGTAGGAAGGGCAATTCTTGCTTCTACAACCGCATTAACTATTGCCTTTTTAGCATTAGGTACGGGGGACTTAACAATTATGGTAGATATGGGCATTGCACTTGCCATAGGAATTATTTATGCGATGCTCGCTGCATTATTTGTTAACCCTGCTTTTATAGTGGTTGAAGATAAAATTATGAACAAGAACAAAAATGAAAAATAAACAAAAACAAACATAAATTTCATGCACAAATTTAAATTTAAAAAATTCAGATAAAATTTATTCAAAATGATTTCGGAAATATTTAAAGGAATTGCAAAATTTCATTATAAGCATCCATTGTTAATAATCGGAATTGTCCTGTTTCTGACGATAATTCTTGCTTATGGGGTGACAAACATTAAAATGTCCGAGACATCATCAAAAAATATGCTGCCTGAAGGGATGGAAAGTGTAAAGACACTGAATGAAATCAGTAATGAGTTTCAGGGCACAAATACCCTTACAATTGCCATTTATATTGAGCCGGGTGAAAATGAAGATGATATAAAAGAACGGGATATCAGAAATTTTGCTACTATTGAGTATATGGATAAAATTTCAAATTTAATTAAAAAAGAAAAAAATGTTATAGAAGTCAATTGTCTTTGTGATATATTAAAACAATACAACAATGGACAAATTCCAAAAGACGCTCAAAAAACAAGGGAAATTTTAGATAACATTAATCCCGTTTATTTAAAGCAATACATAAGCGGCGATTATGAAATTTCAAAAATAATAGTGAAGATATCATCGGACAAAAAAGAAGAAAAAGATGCCATTCTCAAAGAAATAAGGAAAATTTTAGATGAAAACCAAAAGCCGGATGGAATAAACGCAAATGTTATTGGAATGCTCGTAATATCAGACGAAATCAGCAAATCAATGGGTTCGGATACCGTAAAAACAGCAGGAATTGCTTTGCTCGGAATTTTGCTTACGGTTTGCATCGCATTTGTTTCCGTAAGGTATGGATTAAGCACATTGCTTCCCGTAACATTCGGGGTAATATGGACTTTCGGACTTATGGGTTATGCAAATTTTGAGATGAATGTCGCTTCTGTTTCGGGAGCGGCAATAATGCTCGGATTGGGGGTTGATTTCGGAATCCAGATGACGCACAGATTCAGACAGGAAATAAAAAATAATGAACTAAATAAGGCAATGGAAAACACACTTGTCGGTGTCGGAAGACCGATTTTAACAACGGGAACTGCTGCAACAATCGGATTTTCTGTCCTGCTGCTTGGCACTTTGCCAATGCTGCACGGACTGGGAATTTTGCTTTCTGTAGGTGTGATTTGCTGCGTACTTGTTACATTTTTGCTGCTTCCTCCCGTATTGATTTTGCAGGAGAAAATTAAGAGAAAAATTTAAAAAATTTTAAAATTTTAAAAGATAAATTTAAGCAAATTTAAACAAAAATTTTATGCCTTTTTACTTACTTTATTTTTTTGAATTAAGCAATTTTTTAACTTCACGGTCAAAGTCGGAAACATAATTTTTGTCCTGTATTACCCTATATTTTTCATATTCTTCCAAAGCGAGTTCTTCTGCGACTTCATGACTAACCTTGCCAGCATTTGTCAAAATATCATGTTCACTAAACTTCAAAAAAGCGTTGAGTTTTTCTATCCAGTCCTTCATAGTCATTGCCCGACCGCGAGCTGCCTGCATTTCAGCATAATCCAGATACATGTTTACAATTCTGTTGAGTTGCGTAAGTTCTTTTTTGTCCAAATAATTTTTAGCAATCACCACATCGCTTGGCATAATTTTCCCGCCCGGGGATCGTCTCCATGAAGTAAGTCCCATTTTATCTTTTTCACTACTGACACGACTTTGAATAATTTCTGCTGCTGTTTGTCCGGCAATAGCAAAATGAAGTTTATTTTGAACGGTGGCAAAAAATTGTTTACTCTCAAAAGCTTTTGGGGAATAATCAATTGCAGTTGCATAAATATCCGTAATTTTCTGATAAAGCATCCGTTCGCTGGAGCGGATGTCTTTGATTTCTTCGTAGAGTTCATCAAAATATCTGGTGCTAAAACGGGAACCGTATTTGAACCGGTTACTGTCTAACACATAACAGTTATGTGCCATATGAAAGTAGGCCATTTTTCTCTATGCCTCTAAAAATATATGCTTCAAAATTAAATAACTTATGGGAGACAAATGAAGTAGGTAACTTCGAGTGTTCCATATTATCAAATAGCCAAGAAATAATAGTATCTGATGCACTTGATTTTACTTATTATATCTTTCCTAAAACTAAGGAAAAGGTAAATTTTATTTACTAAATTAGTGGCATACATTTATTTGGCACTCAACCCATAACCTTTGTAGATATAATTTTTGAGAATTGCTGTCGCCCATTGCCTAAATTGGGTACCCCGCTCGGAATTAACCCGATAACCAACGGCAATAATTGCCTCAAGAGAATAAAACATTGTTTGATAGTTTTTTCCGTCTTCGGCAGTATGTGTAAATTTTGCACATACTGATTTTTCTTCCAGTTCCGCTTCAGTGAAGATATTTTTTAGATGTTTTGTGATTACGCTCCGATCAATCGCAAAAAGTTCTGCCATTTTCTTTTGGGTAAGCCAGATGTTTTCTTCGGCATATAAGACCTCAATATTCACCGAGCCGTCCGGTGACTGATAAAAAGCGATTTGATTATCGGGTAGTTTTTTCATGGTTTTATGATGAGTATGTTGTATATAAATTAAGGATACTTTTTTTGATATAATTAATTAAAATTTAGAACAAATAAAAAGATTAGCAGATGATATTTTTAATTACGAAATTGAATGTTTTTACATCAGTTAATTTTCCATCATCCCTCTTCACCACCCGGGCGAATAGACAATTTTTTCAATTTAAAATTTAAAACACGAAACACAAGTAAATTGATTAAATCATTTGGCAACTAAATTTCTTGCTTTAATATATCTATGAAACCATTTTGCGAATGAGTGAGCAAAATATTCGGAAATTGCAAAAATTTCAGATATATTCATTTTCTCCTTTTTTCTCCCTTTCGCCTTACTATTTTAAATTTCGCAGGAAATTTAAAAGCTTTGAACGAAGGAATCCAGTCCATTCCAAAATTTCGTTACCCGCAAACTTCAATAGATGCCAATATTTTTT
>JAGWDQ010000070.1 GCA_018260615.1 Candidatus Altarchaeum sp. | reverse complement strand
CTCGTGCCTTTATTCTCTTATTAATTAGCAACAGTTTTTCCATTATAAACCATTAAATTAATTAAAATTTTAATTAAATTAATGGCCTACTTCTATTTGCTACTCAACCATTAATGCCCCACAATTTTCTTTTATTGCACTGCAAACTTTCCTATATTTTTTAATTGTAAAATCAAGCATTTTTGTTACCTTTTCCATGTATTTTATTGTTCTACCAACCCATTTCGTGTAATCAAATCCATTTCTTTCATATTCTGTAGATGCATATAATTTATCCGAAATTTATCCGAAATTTATCCGAAATTACATAAGTGTATAATATCTATCTTTCTTTTTGCCGTTTGCCAAGATAATGTTTTTCTTTATTAACTCGTTAAGATCATTTAATGCGGTTCTATCACTAATGTCAGGATTCAAACGCCGATATTCCTTATTTGTAATTTTTTTATACTTCTTCAAATATTCAATACCTTTATTTTGTCTTTCATTTAATTCTTTTAACATATCGTCTGTAATTTTGTATTTCCTAAAAGTCACGACCATATCCCCGGCAATAAGTTCAAATAAAGGTGCCGGAAGTCCCCATGTTTTACACCAGGTAAGCAGTTTATTTGTTCCGGTTCCAACATCTTCAACATACTTGATCCAGAAGAACTGTTTTAGCAAAAGGGGGTTAAATGGCTCAGATTCGTGTTTTTGCTTGAGTGTTTCAACTGTCCAATCTTTAGGCAATATTCCGGGATTCCAGAATTCCATGCGATCATCAAATATCCTCACCTGAACGCTTGAGCTGGTTTCGTATATTCTATGACATAATGCATTTGCGATTACTTCTCTTATCGCCTTTGGAGGATATTCCCATTTTTCTTGTCTCTGAAGTTTCCAGTCCTCAATCCACGCTGCCATTGTAATATTGTTATAGATAAACCGTTCGGTTTCAACCAGTTGGTCAAACAAGTTACCTCTTACAACTTTGAAGTCAATCATTTCATCAGTAACATCGGTACCCTTGAATCTAATGCATTTTACTTCGGGCCTTGTAAAAAATCGGTCGGGTTCTTTGCCAAATAATAACACTGCTGCATTGGTTGGTTTGTTGTTCTTGAGTAATTTTAATCTCATCAGCGCTTCGGCAAATGCCGCGTTTTCCGGAATATCTAATCCTCTTTGAACTTTTGCTTCATTTAAAAACCACTTTACTTTTTCCCCGTCAATATCTTTCAATGTTGCCTCTTTACATGCCATTTCGTCCCAGTAAACCTTCCCCCCGGATTCCTTTGCTATCTTCCTTACCTCGCTTGCCGAAATCTTCGGACTTGTTTTTCCAACCCGTTTGTATGCAACATGTCTTAATAAAACCGGTTTCTCCTGTGCCTCGGCAACTTCTATAACGACTATCTTTTTACCATTGATTTCTGCAACATTTATTAAGGGAAAAACAACAGGGTCAAATCCTTCTCTTATCCTCTGCGAAATTTTCTCCATCGTATCTTTGCCAATTTCTACACCAATACAATTTCCTTCATCTAAAACACCAACTAAAATTGTTCCGTCGTTTGTATTCGCAAACGCGCAAATCGTTTCCAGAATTTCATCCGTCTCGGCGAAACTCTTTTTGAATTCAAGTGTCTGTGATTCTCCTTTTTTGATTAAACCGATTAAATTTTCTGTATTCATCTCATCATAGTGATATTAGATCTGCTATCATAGCAATAATCTTAATATTATTCGGATTATTATTTAGGTTTACATTGAAATCTTTAATTTAACTTTATTCAATTCGTCTTCAAATATTTTTAAATAACTCAATTGCATTTAAAAATTCGACAGGTTGTAAGAAAACTCAATTTTTTAGGTCTGAAATATATCATTATGATACATAACTATAAAATTTACCTTTAAATTTGTGAAAATTTTGTTTTGTCCCCGCATCACAATAGTAACAAATGCTCATTTTTGGTAATTCTCTTACAGCCTGCCGAGCAATATCAAAAATGCTTCAGGCATTTTTGAATATCCCAAAAATCTTGTAGATTTTTGCGACAGCGAGGTGAAGATTTTAAAATCTCATAGCAAAAGTGAGGTGAAAATAAAATTTGGCGTATTTAATGTTGAAGAAATTTCAAATAATCAAAATAAAATTATTATTTATTTTTATAGAAGTTCATAATTTATAATATTCATAATTTATAATATTAAAAATAAAATTATTATTTATTTTTATTATTTATTTATTTATTTATATAAGTTCATAATTAAATATGTTCAAAAATAATTCACAATATTAAACAAATTTAAATAAACAAATAAAATTTAAATAAGCAATCAAAAATTTAAAATGGAACCACAGATGCAAAAATTTGTTGAAGCATTGGAAAAAGAATTAACAGCAGAAGATATTGATACACACATAGAAGGATGTATTGGTTGCGGAAACTGCGGACACGCATGTGCATGGTATTTGGCAACAAATGACCCAAAATATATCCCAAAAACAAAGTCGGACTTAATAAGAAAGGTCTATAATGCATACATAGATCCGGTGGGAAAACTAAAAGCGTCGATGGGATTGATGAAAAAGCCGACCGTAAAAGATTTGGAAGAAATGAGGGATGCTTTCTGGAGCTGCACAACCTGTGGAAGATGTTCATTGGCGTGTATGCAGGGAGTGAGCAACAGGCGACTAACAAAAATTGGAAGAACCTGTTATGATGCCGCAAACATTTTGCCAGAGATAGTGCACCAGATAAGAACAAATTGCAGAACTCATCAGCATTCCTTCGGATTAACGAGAGATCAGGTCTTTGGAAATGTATTAGAAAAAAATTTAATTCCGCACGGAATACAGGTTCCGATAGATGTTGAAGGGGCGGATTACCTGTTTTTATGTTCTGCGATAGGAAATACAAAAATTGCTCCTGAAGCCGCGCACACAATTATCGGTACTTTCAATGCTGCAACACATCTTGCGGGATTTAAATATACAATAAGCTCAAAGATAGTAGATACAGGGACAGAGGCAATGGCTGTTGTATGCAACCCGGAACTGCAAAAACAATATTTGGAAAGAATAGAGGCAGAGGCGGAAAGATTGAGGGTCAGGGCAATATTGGTTCCGGAATGTGCCTGTGATATCAGAATGTTTTTGGTTGATTCTGCACAGATTCTCGGAAGAAATATGAAATACCCGATGGATTATGTTGACCATTTATTTTACGACTGGATAAAAAGCGGGAAGATTCCTGTTGAAAAGTTAAACATTAAAGCAACTTATCATGACCCTTGCTGGACAACGCGACTGACGGGATATATTGAAGAACCGAGAGAATTGTTAAAACAAATCATTGATGAGAAAAATTTTATAGAAATGACGCCAAACAGAGAATATAATTATTGCTGTAATGCAGGAGCAGGACCTTTAAGGATGTATCCTTCAAAGGAAGGTGAAAAAAATTTAAGGCAAAATGTCTCAAAATTTAAGGCAAAGCAGATTGAGGCGACAAATGCAGATTATGTTCTGACACCGTGCGCAACATGTTATCTGTCTTTAAAAGATACCGTAAAGACATATGGTCTAAAAACAAAGGCAGAAATGCTGGTTGACAAAATTTATGAGGCAATGATGGATGCATTGAAAAAGCAGGGAAAAGAAGATTTAGTTAAATTGCCTGCTTATTATGACAAAATACCAGAACAATTCAGATATATAAAAAAATAAAAATTTAAAATTAAGTCAAAATTTACGAAAATTAAAATAAAAAATACAAAACAATAAACAAAAATAAACAAAAATAAAATGGAAGGAATAGGAATAGATTTATTAGTAGGATATGCAGTATTGGCAATTTTGTTGTTTGCAGCAGGGGCAGGATATAATATTTTAAAAACAATCTGGCACAGGGCAACAATGAAAAGAGAAATGTATCATAGAAATACCACATTTTATCCGGTAAAAAGAATGTCTTATTGGGATGCATTTAAAAGAGTAAATTATGATACATTTATGAGATTTTGGGCAAAAGCAAACCCGGCAACATTCATGGCACATCTTTTATATCATGTTGCAATTGGAACGGCAATTTTAGGATATACTCTGTCAGTAATAACTTTGCTGATTACGGGAAAAATTTTTATGATGGCACCTGGAGAAATATTGCATTATGTGTTTGACTGGTTCGCAATAAGTGGAAGTGGATACTTCTTACTTGGAAGCAGTGTGTTTACACAGGCATTAACTTACATGTTAATGGTGGCAGTAGTGTTAGCTATATTTGCCGAGTTGACAACAATAACATTGGGTGCTATGAAAAAGAGGGGAATGCTCTCTTCGATTGACATGCCAACGAAGATGTTAAACATAAAGACAGACGGATTGCCAAGATCAGCAAGAGGCGGGTATAAAAGAAAGATAATCGGGCTGATGGTATTGGGAATTGTAGTACCAATGTTTTTACAATTTATAGGAATATTAGATCCGGAAACTGCATTTTATATACACACATTTTTTGCTTTGACATTTATAGCGATTTTCCCATATACAATGTTGTGGCATGAAGTTGCGAGATGGAGAATGTGGACGGGTGTAAGAAGAGCAGTTGACAGAAGAACTGCATAATAGGACTTACTTGGTGTTTTGAGTTTAAATATAGGTCTTGTGGCAATCAGATTCCAAAAAGGGAAATTTTCCATATAAATTAATTTGAATCAAATTACTGAAGTTTATAGAATATTATGTGATCTATGGTTGAGTGCCAAATAAATGTATGCCACTAATTTAGTAAATAAAATTTACCTTTTCCTTAGTTTTAGGAAAGATATAATAAGTAAAATCAAGTGCATCAGATACTATTATTTCTTGGCTATTTGATAATATGGAACACTCGAAGTTACCTACTTCATTTGTCTCCCATAAGTTATTTAATTTTGAAGCATATATTTTTAGAGGCATAGAGAAAAATGGCCTACTTTCATATGGCACATAACTATTAATTCAATACATTCGGCATTGCATTCAATTCCTGCAATATTTGAACCAATTCACTGGCAGATAATTCACACGCATAACATAAACAGCCATGCAGGAATGTAGGTTATATTGCCATCCTCCTTAAATAAATCCTTAGTTACAACAATTCCTTTTTTACAGAAAATTTTTCCATAAATTTATATAGTCCTTTAATATCGGATGGTGTTTCGCGGTACTTTACTTCTATTGGAATTATCTCATCCCTGATACACATAATAACATCTACCTCCTCTGTTTCTGTCCAGTAATACTGTGTCGGGTTTATTTCTGATTCCAAAATTTTTCTATAAACAAGTGATACTACGGCATTTTCTACCAGTTCAGGAATGTTTTTTAAATCATAATTTCTATTTAAAGCATTGACTATTCCAGTATCTGTAAAAAATATTTTCCGCTGTTGTTTGAGGGAAGAGTATGGTTTATCATACACAACCGACTCCTTTATAAGATATATGTCTTCAATAAGCGATATATATTTTTTTATAGTGTTGACTCGTGATAAAATAAGTCCTCCTATTTTGTTATAGCTAACGCGACTTCCAATCAAACTCGCAAGCAAATAGACCAGTTCATTCAGTGTTTTTGTGTCCCTTATTTCCTCTATTTCAAATATGTCTCTGTGAACTGAAAGGTCTTTATATTCAAGAAGCATCTGAAAGGTCTCATCTATATTTTTTGTAATGGTTGCAGGGTAACCCCCTTTATGCAGATATTCTTTAAATGCGAGCTGTATTTTATGCCTGGATGTTATCAGATTGTAATAATTTTTCTTTATCTCATTGGTCTCAAATCCAGAGGGCTTAATCGTTAATCCGTACTTAACACTTAAAAACTCTCTGAAACTTAACTGCAAAAGTATTGTGTGGTCAATCCGTCCGAGTAATGATTCCCCCGACCCTTTAAGTATTCTTAATGCAGATGAGCCGGATACGACAAATTTTATTTTCAGTCCGAGATCATGCCAGTGTTTTACCTGCTCGCCCCATGTGTCAAGTTTATGAATTTCATCAAGAAAAACAAAAAGAGGTGTTTCCAGGTCCTCTATGGGCCTGCCTGTTAAATTTGAAGATATATCCATAATCTCGTCAAGCAGATTGTCACCCAATATATTCGGATTGTCGCAGGACAGATAACATATATGTTTTCCATCAACGCCGTTGTCAAGAAGTTTCTGAATCAACTGATGTAACAATATCGTTTTTCCGGTTCTTCTCGGACCAATTATAGATACTATTTTCTCTCCGCTGGTTTTTCTGTAAATTTCCGGCAGGATAAATCGCTCAAAATCACCTGTTTTTTCTTTTTTTACTTTATTCGTTAGCCACCAGTGATTTTGTATTGCTAATATTTCTTCAAGTCGCTGCCTGTTAACTTTTGTATTCATAGTAAAGGATAATAAATGAGACAATAATTATTTACTGTTATTAATTGTCTTTACATTATAAAGCATAAAAGAGCATCGTTTTTGTGTTTTATAAAGTAAAGTTTTAGTCCTATTTTTAAATTCCCTTATAGTATCCTTCCAGATCCAGTACAACATACTCATAGTTTAAATTTTTTAGTGCATTTGCAATGTTGTTTCTGTTTTTAATAATTAATTCAATACATTCGGCATTGCATTCAAGTCGCGCAATATTTTTATGGTCTCTTACCCGGATATTTATTAAATTTTTTGCCCGTTTTGCCCGCAGTATTCCGCTTATTAAATTTTCCGCTTTTTCAATTCGCTTCAGTCGTTCTTTTGTTAATGGTTCATTAACTGGAATTCTTGAAGCTAAACATGCCATTGACGGTTTTTCCGCATTTGTGAGGCCTATTTTTCCTGCTATTTCCCGGATTTCCTGTTTTGTTAATCCGACTTCTGCAAGAGGACTTATTATATTTTCCTCTCTTAACGCTTTTATTCCAAATCTTCCCGTATCTTTCAAATCATCCGCATTTGTCCCGTCAGCAATCGCTTCAATATTATATTTTTTTGCAATTACAAAATCTTCGGAAGATTTTGTAAGATTGAAATCCAAAGATTTCAGTATGTGTTTTAAAATTTCAATGTCATGCTTCTTGCAGAAATAACACCTGTTAACAGGATTTTTAAGAAAATTTTCAAAATTTTCGTCCCCTTTATTTTCTTTAGCCCTTACAACTATATGACTTATCCCTATTTCTTTTGCAATCTTTTTGGCACACATTATTTCTTTTCTCGGTATTACGAAACTATCAATAGTTACTGCAACTGCATTTTTACCTAAAATTTTGTAAGCTGCATAAGCAACAACACTGCTGTCAACCCCTCCCGAAAATGCAACCACTACACTTTTTAAATTTTTTAACAAATTTAACAAATTTTCATATTTTTCATCAAGTGTATTATTTGTTTGGTGTCCCTCGTTATTCTTTTCACACATTTTAACTAAAAACTAAATCGGATAATAATAAATTTATGTCTATAAAATTTAATTTCTTATAACAAAATTTAACAAAATTTAAAAATTTAATCCGGCAAAATGAAAATTTATCTTGATAATGCAGCGACAACACCCGTAGCAAAAGAAGTGCTTGAAGTAATGCTGCCCTACTTTTCGGAAAAATTTGGAAACGCCTCATCCATTCATTCTTACGGAAGAGAAGCAAAAGAGGCAATTGAAAAAAGCAGAGAGAAAATTGCTGACAAATTAAATGCAGAACCGGGCGAAATTATATTTACCTCCGGCGGAACGGAATCAAATAACTGGGCATTAAAGGGAATTGTTTTTGCCAACAAAAATTTAAAAGACAGCGGAAAACCCCATATAATAACAACAAAGATTGAGCATAGTTGTGTTCTTAATTCGGCAAAATTTCTTGAAAAGAACGGATTTGAAGTGACATACCTGGATGTTGATAAATATGGTCTTGTTGAAACCGAAAAATTTGAAGAAGCAATAAGAAAAGATACAATACTTGCAACCGTAATTCACGGAAACAATGAAATCGGGACAGTTCAGAATATCGGAGAACTCGGAAAAATTTGCAGAGAACATGAAATTTACTTTCATACTGATGCCTGCCAGTCATTTACAAAAGAGGATATTGATGTGAAAAAGCAAAATTTAGACCTTGTTACGATAAATGCGCATAAAATTTACGGACCGAAAGGAGTCGGAGCGTTGTATGTCAGGGGCGGAGTTAAGATTGAACCGCTGCTAAATGGCGGCGGACACGAGAGAAATTTAAGGAGCGGAACCGAAAATGTTCCCGGAATTGTCGGCTTTGCAAAGGCAAGCGAAATTATAACAAGAGCATCAGTTGAAGGGATGAGAAATTTAAGGGATTATTTAATCAAACGTATTCCTGAAGAAATTCCAAAGTCACGACTAAACGGACATCCGGCGCAACGACTGTGTAATAATGTAAATTTTTCATTTAGAAATATTGAAGGCGAATCAATGCTTATGCTTCTTGACAATGCGGGAATTGCTGTTTCAACCGGCTCTGCGTGTTCTTCCCGTTCTCTTGAACCAAGCCATGTTCTTACTGCAATCGGACTGCCGCCGGAAGAATCACACGGAAGTTTGCGGCTTTCACTCGGAATTTATAATACACGGGAAGAAATTGATTACACGGTAGAAAATTTAAAGAAAATCGTGGGACGACTGAGAAATTTAAGTCCGTTTAAATAAAAAAATAAAAAAATACTCACACAAAGTCACAAAGCCACCAAGTTACAGAATATAACTCCTTTGCGTCTCCGTGTCTTGGTGCGATTTTCAAAAACGAAGTTTTTGAAAATATGGGAGCGAAGCGAACTTATTTTCAAAACACAGTTTTCAAATCGCAGAGATTTGAAATACTGAAAACTATACTGAAAATCTGTAAGATTTTCAATCTTTAAAAATACTTGAAGTATTTTTAAATGAGTTTTCAATCTTTAAAAATCTGCAAGATTTTTAAATACTGAAAATCTGCAAGATTTTCAATCTTATAAAATGCAAAGCATTTTGTAAATCTCCGAACAGCAGTGAGGTGAAGTTTTGAAAATATCCGAGCGTCATCAAAAATGCTTCAAGCATTTTTGAATATCCCAAAAATCTTGTAGATTTTTACGATAGTAAAAATGCTACGAGCATTTTTAGTATCCTAAAAACTTTGAAGGTTTTTACGATAGCGAGGTTAGAAACCAATGAAAAATATATGCCCTACTTTATAAAAATGTAAATTTTCCTTAAAGTTTTAAAAAGACAAAAATGTATTCAAAAAAAGTAATGGAACGTTTATTCAGCCCTTTTAGGAAAAGCGCTGGCGGAAAACAAATTTTCATCGTACAAACACCTGCTATTGAGAAAATTGTGGGACGACTGAGTAATTTAGGTCTGTTTAAATAAAAAAATAAAAAATGTACTCAAAAAAAGTAATGGAACACTTTATGAATCCAATGAATGCCGGAGAAATTGAGAATGCCGACGGCACCGGAATTGCAGGAAACATGATATGTGGGGATGTGATGCAGATATTTATTAAAGTCAAAAAAAGTGCTGGCGGCAACGGTAAACATGACATTATAGAAGACATAAAATTTAAAACAATGGGATGTGCTGCTGCAATTGCGACTTCTTCAATGATAACGGAAATTGCAAGAGGAAAAACAATAGAAGAAGGACTGAAAATAACAAAGGCGGATGTTGCGGATGCACTTGATGGTCTGCCACCGATAAAAATGCACTGCTCAAATCTGGCATCGGATGCACTGGCAGAGGCGATATATGATTATTTTTCAAAAAACAAGTATGAAATTTCCGAAGGGCTTAAAAAAGCACATGAAAGAATCAAACAAGAAAGGGACTATGCGGAAGGTCTGGGAGAAAAATAAACATCAATAAAAATGTCTATTGCGTGGATTTATTTAATTTTGGCAATACTTTTGGAAGTTGCAGGAACAACATGTATGAAATTTAGCGATGGTTTTACAAAAATTTTGCCTTCGGTCATGATGTTTATACTTTACGGGGGAAGTTTCGTTGCTTTAACTTATGCTGTTAAGACCATTGACATAAGTGTGGCTTACGCTGTGTGGGCTGCTGTCGGGATTACGCTTATTGCGATTATAGGGATACTTTACTTTAAGGAGCCGGTAACTGCATTGAAGGTTGTATCTATCGGATTAATTGTTATAGGTGTTGCCGGATTGTATTTGAGCGGAACGCATTGAAATTTGTATGGATTTAAATTTAATGTTTAAATTTAATATAAAATTTTCTAAATTATTTAATGTCTTTATAAATAATAAATTTTTTAAAATGGCAAGCGAAATAAAAGTAAGGGATATAATGAAAAAGGACTTTGTAAAAACCGGAAAAGATGCAACTCTGATGGATGCGACAATTAAGATGTATGAAAACAGAATCGGAAGTTTGATAGTTGAACCAAGTGAGAACAGGGAACCGTTTGGAATTATAACAGGAAAGGATATTATTAAGGCGTATGCGGATGACAAAATTTTGAACAAAGTAAAGGTTGGCGAAATCTCGTCTTCTCCTCTTGCAATTGTCTCTCCAGGAATGCCTATAAAATATGCAGCAAAATTAATGAAAAAAATAAATTTAAAGCATCTTGCCGTATTCAACGGAATAGATATAGTAGGAGTGATTTCAAATGCAGATATAGTTGATGCAATAGCCGCAGAGGAAAAGAAAAAGAGAAGGAGTAAATAAGAACATCTTTAGAAGCAAATAGAATGTGAATATCGTAGATAAACTCACGAGTAAAATTTCCGAACGGATTATTGAAAATATTGTTGGCAGCGACAGCGAGGATAGAAATATAACAGATGCATTAATTGAACTGATTATTGAAGTAAAGGCAAATTTCATTAACGACTCGCCTTCGCTTTCCGTTTGTTTTCCCGTTCCGATTGAAGATGATGAGCACAGGATATTAGAGTATAAAATTTTCGGATGTGAAAGCGAATATAATGAATGCAAAATTGAAGACGGACTGGCAATCTTAAATTTTAGAAAAGAATACAATAAGGGTGACAAAGAGAGCTGCAAAATTTATTTTAAGCTCAAAAATCAGGCATATAAATCAGTTCAGGGCAATTCAAATACGGAAAAATTTTTAAATCCGCAAAAATATACCTTTCTTTCAGATGATACAAAAAAATTTCTTGAACAGTTTAAAGCGAAGAATAGCAGAGAAATCGCAGATAAAATTTCAACATGGCTCTTTTTAAATTTAAGATACAGCGATATTGACGAAATGAAGAGTGCCGAATGGCTCTTTAAAAACCGCATCGGAAACTGTGTTCATTATTCAACATTGTTCATTGCATTTTGCAGATATTTTGAAATTCCGTGCAGATATGTATTGGGCTTTGCGAAATACGGGAAATTTGAGCCGCACACATGGGCTGAGTTTTATGACACTGAAAATTTGTCGTGGATTCCGATGGATTTATCTCTAAATCAGAAATTTTTTGCTGATGCGACACATATTCCTATAAGCCGGCTTGACGAAAAACAGGTAAGCAGGTATTTTAAGGAGGTAAATTTAGAAATTCCTCAAAATTATGATGAGTGTTTTAAAATAGTAAATTTCGGAACGGAAAGTGTTGTTAAGGAAGATACACATGTGGAAATCAATGTTAAGGGAAAGTTGATATAGTTGATTAATCAGAATTTAAAAATTTTTGCACATCTCATAGTTTTCTCAAGCCGTATAAATTTTGCTATCTTTTTGCTTTTCTTAACAGAAATTTGCTTTCCCGTATCTATCCTTTCAACAACCTTGCCGTCAATTATTAAAAATGCATCCTCGTTTGCTCTCTCAATATTTATAAAAATTTCCGAATCCGAAGGCACAACGATGGGTTTTGCATTTCCTAAAAATGAATTCATAGGCGTAATTACAAACGCATTTGCAGAAGGATGAATTACTGGTCCTCCCAAAGACAAAGAATAAGCCGTAGAGCCGGTCGGTGTTGCTATAACAACTCCGTCTGCTGAAAAGCCAATAACATCTCCGTTTATTTTTATTTTAAAGTCCAAAAGCCGTGCGGGAAATTTATAACAAATCACCGCTTCATTTACAGCATTGTATGTGTCATTTATATCCAGCATATCATAATTCTCTATGAAAAAATTTCCCTTAAATAAATTTTCTAATTTTTTAATTGCATCGTTTTTATTCAACTCTGTCATAAAGCCAAATCTGCCCAAATTTATTCCTATAATCGGAACATCCTGAACAGCATTTATCGTATGCAATATAGTTCCGTCACCGCCAAAAACCAAAATCATATCACAATGCATATCTTTTATATTGCTTTCTTTCACTATGCTTCTTCCGCCTCTGTCTTTTTCATTCAAAAAATTTCCCGCAAAATGGGAAGCAATATGGTGTTCTATCAAAATTTCTCCGTTATTTTTTATAAAATTTTGCACTGCTTTCAGAGTATCTGTTATAAAGTCCTTTTCTTTTTCTACAACATTCGGATTACATACAATACCTATGCTTGAAAATTTCTTTTCCATATAAATTGAACTGACAAAATAAGAAAGACGAAAAAAATATTAAAAATAAAAGCGAAAAAATTTAAAAATAATTCCGCAGATATGTTTGTCCATTTACCTGAAACTCGGCGATTCTGTAAGTGTTGCAGGTCCGCGCTGAACAATAACAACATCTCCTACTTCAAGTACATCTTCGTAATTTATTGAAAATCTCTTTAAAATTTCAGGTGCAGCAGCAGTATTTGCTATCTGCTGTAAAGATAGTTTCACAATCCTTCCTGCTTCGCTGTCAATAATTACATCCCCTACTCGCCCTAACTTTTTTCCGCTGTATGTCACTATTTCCTTTCCGTACAATTGAGACAAATAAAGTGCCATTTTTGTTTTATTAAATTTTTGTTTTAAATTAAATTTATGCTAAAATAATTACGATTAAGTTAATTAAATACTTAATTAAATTTACAATTAATTATTAAATTTAGACCAAATTTATTTTAAAAGTTTGACATTTCTGCCTTCAACTTTTATTTTGTTTTCCGAAAATAATTTTATCGCTTCAATAAAAGCATGAACTTCTAAATTTTGAACCTTTTCCTTTAATGTGTTCTCATTGTCCGTATCCTCAACCTCACAGACCTTTTGAATTATTATCGGACCTCCGTCAACGCTTTCATCAGCAAAATGTAAAGTGCATCCGGTAATTTTACACCCGTAATCGAGAACCGCTTTATGAACATTTTTGTCCATTCCGCCGGCAAATGCGGGAAGTAAAGAAGGATGGATATTCATTATTTTAAATTTATAAGCGTCAATAAATTTTTTGCTTAAAATTTTCATATATCCGATAAGCAAAATTAATTCAATATCTCGTTTCTTTAGTTCTTTGATTATCTTTTCATCATATTCCTCTCTGCTCAGTCCTGCGGAATCTATGAACAGACATTCAATTCCGTTATTTTTTGCTCTTTCAAGTGCATAAGATTCCTTCCTGTTGCTGAACAAAATTTTAATTTCAGCATTTAAGTATCCTCTTTTGATTGCATCAATTATTCCCTGCATATCGCTCGCTCTTGTTGATGCTAATACTGCAATTTTTAGTGCCATTCTATCTTAATTTTAGACATATTTTTTATATCTTTCGTGCAGTCCTTTATTTACCTTTCTTCCTAATTCTAATACGTCCTCCTCTGTTAATTTGCTTTTTGAAGCAATTGATTTCAGCAGAGATAATTTTATCTCTCTTTCCCTCATTGCATCTTTTTCACTCATATTCTAAATTTATTAATTAATTATCAAAAGATAAATTTATAACAAATGGCAAAATTTTTTAAAGATTAATTTACAATGAAAAAAGTTAAACTTGAGCCGAAGGAATTTTGGGATGATATGAATTGGGGCAGAGCCCATTATTCGGAATTAGTAAAAAATTACCCTGATAAATGGATAGCGATAGTTGATAAAAAAGTAATTGCTGCAGGGGATAGTATAAATCATGTTGAGGAGGAAGCAATGAAAAAGACGGGAAAATCCAACGACAAAATTCCGGTTATGTTTGTGGAGTGCGGGGAACATATTTACTAAAATGCAAGTAAGATTAAGATTTGAACAATTTAAAAGTTCCGGATTAGAGAATAAGTTGAGTGAAAGCGTGAACTTTATCAGGTTGTTCTGCTCTATTAAGTTTAAAACCCCTGCCGGATGGTATAAAACAAAAGATGCTATAATAGATACCGGCGCACCAATATCTCTAATACCTCTTGATGTGTGGAACAATTCAGATGTAAAAATATTGGCCGAACATAGAGCTTATGGAATCAATACAAAAGAAGAATGCACAATACCTGTAAAGGTTGGAAAAGTTAAATGTATTTTAGTTGATGAAGAAGGAAATCAGTCCGAGGAGATGGAAATTTTGAGTTACCTTGCTTTAACTAACACCGTTCCGATAATTCTGGGATTTAAGGATTTATTAGAAAGGTTTAAACTTTGTTTTGATTTTTATGAAAAGGAAGCGTGGATTGAACAAAAAGAAAGAGAAATCAAATTCGAGGTGCTGACCCACTAAAATTGGGATAATTAATGTTTGTCTATAAACTCACAATTTTTGTCATTTAGGAGCAAAGCGACTAAATATCCGAACGGAGTGAGGTTATTTACGAATGAAATGAGTAAATATCCGAACGGAGTGAGGTTAAAAACATAATGATTTACCTTGCTTAAAAAATATAATTTTTAAGCAGATTTTTAAAAAATCTCTCACAAAATAATTATCCCAATTTAAAGGGATGAGTACCGAATATCCGTATCAATAACTACCCGATTTCCTAATTTCACAGCAGAATCATAATACAGAGTATTGACGACATCGGATAAATATTCAAATCTCCTAATGTTAAGATTGTTCATTTTTCTCTCTTTTTCCACTCACCTCTTATTTCATTAACATAATCAACACCTGTTTTTTCATCCTTCCAGATGCCAAATGTCTCATCTACTACTGATTTTGGCTTTCTTATTTCTATTTCCACAAGTCCCTGCTGAAATATTTCTGCCAAAGGTGTTATTAAACCGTTTTCAATCCTTGCTGAAACAACAACTGTCTCCATTGCGATTTAAATTATAACAAATTTATTATTGTCTGTTTTAAAAATATACTTATAAAAATTACGAAGCAATATAAATATTATAAGGTGTCCTAATACTCCAAAAAACCACTCCTAAATCCAATCTGATGATGTTGGTTTTTTTGAAACAAGTATATTTTGTGGGTTTTTAAGGTAAAAACTCGTTAATTAACATCAGTAAGCGCGTGGTTTTTTCACGAGTTAGGACACCCTAATTAGATTTAAAATTTAAGATTCTTCCATAACAATTTCAATATTCTTTGCATCGCTTATTATAATTTCCAGTCCGCCCTGATAAATTTTTACAGCTCCCAAAGCCCTTATCCTCTCTTCCTTTTCAAAATTGAGCTGTATGTTTTTCGGAATGTAAATTTCTGTGGTTGTATTATAAAATTTCAGTGCCGTTGATTTGTCCTTGAGTTTCCTGACTTCTTCAATTGTTCCTTCAACATAGACATTCTTTTCTATATCTGCATGAGAAATTTCCTCTATCTGTTTTAAAGGCGGATTTATTAAAGGAGAAATGTATGCAAGGAGCAGCACTCCAATAATTGACAAAATTGCCGAAAGATAGAACAAAATTTCAAAGTTGTCTTTCATTCTATGGAAATTGTTAAATTTATTATAAATTTGGCTCTTATTTTTGAATCCGTGATAACCTCACTATACGTTCACTTCGTTCCACTCACTTCGTTCGTGTCTTTTCAAAACTTAAGTTCGTTTCACTCTCATATTTTAAATTCTTTGCGAATTTAAAATCACCTCACTTCGTTCGGAGATTTTCAAAACTCTGCGTTTTGAAAACTGCGGGTTTGAAAATCGTGTCTTTACAAAATGTTTCAAACATTTTGTCACCTCGCTTCGTTCGGAGATTTTTAAATCTCTGCGATTTTAAAAACAGAGTTTTTAAAATCTCCGAATGATAATGAGGTGATTTAAAAATAAGATTGAAAATCTTGTAGATTTTCACTATTTCAAATCTCCGCGATTTAAAAAATCTCGCAGATTTTTTAAAGATTGAAACCGAAGGTTTCAGTATTTGTAAATCGTTCGGAGATTTTTAAACAAGTTTAAAAATACCTTCACTATCGTTCAGGCATTTTAAGTAAACTTAAAATAACAGCGGAAATTTTTGAAATTTCATAATAAACTCACGATATTATAGGTAAGAGCGTATTTTATTTATAATTTCCCTCCCTTCATCAATTTCAAAGTCCTCAAATGCCTCAGGTGCGTGCGTTTTTAACACTTTTAAAATTTCAATCGCTGCTTTTCTTATCTCCCATTGTGCATCCGGCTTTCCCCTGAGTTCAATTATATGTCTCCATTCCCTGAAATTTGCGGTGACTATGATATGGCTCTCAACTGCATTAGGCAGCACAAATCTTGCGTCTTCATTTTTAAGCCCTGATTTTTGTAATTCCAGATAAAGTGATTTTGCGTGAGCCATAAATTTAGTAAAAAGCAGATGTGCCTTCGGATTATTCTTCATTGACTCTGGTTCGGTGTAATTAAAATTTTCCTCGCTGACATATCTTTGCGACTGCTGGGTAAAGGAACATAGTCGGTGTCTTACTAACTGATGCGTAAATGCTCTTGAAACACCTGAAATTCCAAATGTTGCATGAGCGTGTTCCAATACGGAAAGATGCCCTCGTTTGACTAACATTCGGACAAATGCCTTTTCTGTGCCATCTCCCTGTTTATTTAATGACCGGTAAGCGGTGCGGCCTGCTGTTTCTATTAGCTTTTCTGCATTGGGGGTGATGGATAGTAATTCAATGTTCATTTTAAATTTATAGATTTTGTAAATTTTGTAAATAATTAAAATTTCTTTGAGAAATTTTCAATCTTAAAAAATATTTCAAATATTTTTTAATAATTAAATTTCAAATCAAATTTTAAAATTAATGAAATTTTAATTAGCAAAGGTTTATAAATACTGAAAATCTTTGAGATTTTCAATCTTTAAAAATCTAATGATTTTTTAAAATGCAAAATTTCATATTTGTCGGCTTTAAGGAAAATTTAAAAGACATGCAAGGAGAAAATTTAAGAAATAAAATTTTGAGCGATTTAAAAGTAAAATCAAAAAGCATAGAAAATATAAGAATATTTGACTGCTATTTAATTGATGGAAATTTAGATAAGCAAGAGTTAAATTTTATTGCTAAAAATGTATTCGCTGACAAAATCACGCAAATTTTTGCCATCAATGAACTTTTGCTAACAAATTTCTCCGAGTTAATCTGGGTTTCTTTCAAGCCGGGAGTTACTGATAATGTCGGAAAGACAGCAAAAGAGGCAATTAAAGATGCAATAAACAGAGATGTTGATGTCTATACCTCAAAGCAATATTTCTTTATAGGAAATTTAAATAAAGACAATGCACTAAAAATTTCAAACTATCTCTCAAATGAATTAATAAATGACAGCAAAATTTTTGAAAACGGAAAAGTTGATTTGATGGAAATTAAAGCACCAAAGGTATTGCTTAAAGAGAAAATTAAAGTTCGGGAAATAAATTTAAATGTTGGCGATGAGGAATTAATGAAAATCAGCAAAGATAGAGTGCTTGCTTTGAATTTAAATGAGATGCAGGCAATAAGGGATTATTTTAAAAAGCAGAACAGAAATCCGACTGATGTTGAAATTGAATGTCTTGCACAGACATGGAGCGAACACTGCAAGCATAAAATTTTTAACGCTGAAATTTATTACAATGAAGATGGAAAAGAGGAAAAGATTGATTCGTTATTTAAAAATTTTATTTTTAAAGTAACAGAAGAAATAAAAAGGACAAATACGAGAAGGAATGAATGCCTGATTTCAGTATTTTCCGATAACGCAGGAATTGCGAAGTTCGATAACAAATTTAATTATGCAATAAAGGTTGAAACCCATAATGCTCCGTCTGCATTAGATCCTTATGGCGGTGCATTAACGGGAATTCTTGGAGTGAACAGAGACATTATGGGTGTCGGATTGGGAGCAAAGCCCATCGCAAATACAGATGTTTTCTGCTTTGCAAATCCATTTTATGCTAAAAATTTACCTGCAAAAATTTTGCATCCCAAACGGATATTTGAAGGTGTTGTCAAAGGTATAGAAGACGGAGGAAACAAAAGCGGGATTCCGACTGTAAACGGGGCAATTGTTTTTGATGACAGATTTCTTGGCAAGCCCTTGGTCTTTTGCGGAACGCTCGGAATAATGCCTTCTGTAATTAAAAATAAATTTACCCATATTAAAGAAATTTCTCCCGGTGATTATGCAGTGATGGTTGGCGGAAGGGTTGGCAAAGACGGAATTCACGGGGCAACATTTTCATCGGAAGAATTCCATGAAGGAAGTCCTGCAACAGCAGTTCAGATTGGTGATCCAATCACACAAAAGAAGATGCTTGACTTTTTAACTGATGCGAGAGCTCATCTGCTTTACAGGGCAATTACCGATAACGGAGCGGGCGGTTTAAGCAGTTCAATAGGCGAACTTGCTGAAATTAGCGATGGGTGTGAAATTGAGCTTGCTCAAGTTCCGCTAAAATATGCCGGTTTGCAGCCGTGGGAAATTTTAGTCAGTGAATCACAGGAAAGAATGAGTGTTGTTTTATCCGGGGAAAACCTGCAAAAATTTTTAGACGTGGCAAAGAAATACGATGTTGAAGCAACGGTTGTCGGAAAATTTACAAACACCGGAAAATTTGTCGCTTTTTATGAAGGTGAAGTTGTTGCAGATATGGATATTAAATTTTTGCACAAAGGCGTTCCCAAGATGAAGTTAAAGGCGGAATGGAACGGAAATTTGGATAATGAAGGATATAAAGAGAGAGAAATAAAAGTTAAGGATTTGAGTGAAATTTTAAAGAAAATTTTATCCCGGCTTAATATTGCGAGCAAAGAAGGTATTATAAGGAAGTATGACCACGAAGTTCAGGGCGGAAGCATAATAAAACCCATTATGGGAAAAAACAGGGATGGATTGAGTGATGGCGCAGTAATAAAACCAATACTTGATAGTAAGGAAGGTGTTGTAATTGGCTGCGGAATTTGCCCGAAATTCAGTGATATTGACACCTACTGGATGGCTGCAAATGCCGTTGATGAAGCAATAAGGAACATTATTTGCTGCGGGGGAAAATTTGAAGATATTTCATTGGTTGATAATTTCTGCTGGCCGTCTCCGCTTCATGATAAATTTAAGGCGGCACAACTTGTCAGGGCGTGTAAAGGACTTTATGACGCCTGTCTGGCTTATGAGACACCTTTAATTTCGGGAAAAGACAGCATGTCAATTGACTATACGGGAAAGGATTTATCGGGAAATGTTGTTAAAATTTCGGGTGTTCCTACGCTGTTAATTACTGCAATGAGCAAAATTGACGATGTTCGTAAATCAATGACTGCCGAGTTCAAAAATGCGGGGGATTTGATTTATGTTGTCGGACTGACAAATGATGAATTGGGAGCAGGTGAATTTTATGCGGAGCATGGATTGAGCGGGAAAAATGTCCCAAAGATAGATTTTAAAATTTCACAAAAAATTTATAGAACGGTCAGCAAAGCAATTGCTCAAAATTTAACCGAATCGTGTCATGACTGCTCTGACGGAGGGCTTGCGGTTGCACTTGCAGAATGTGCGTTTTCGGGAGATGTCGGAATTGAAATAAATCTGGCAAATGTTCCGAAAGAAGGAAATTTAAGCAACGAGAAAATTTTGTTTTCAGAAAGTGCGGGCAGATTTGTTATTTCTCTTAAAGAAGAAAACAAGACAAAATTTGAAAATTTAATGAAAGGGATAAATTTTGCCAATATCGGATTTGTGAGAAAGGACAGGAAATTTATAGTTAAAGGAAATGAAGGAAAAGAAGAAAAGGAAATAATTAATGTGGATATTGATGAATTAAGGGATGCGTGGAAAACTCCGTTAAATGGCTAATAAAATTTATTCTATACAAACAAAACCAGCAAGTTTTGGTAGATTATGCGGGTTTCATTTGCGTTAGTTGTTAATTGAAATTTTGTGAAATTCATTTTAGTAATTATCCCAGTGATTATCTTCGGGTCTATCCCAGTCCTTTGCTAAAACAGGCATTGCTCTTTTATAAGAACTATGAATATCTGTAATCTCATTTAACGTATCTGTTATCTCTTTCAGTGTGGTAAAAAAATCCAAAGCTGTATTTTTAAATTTTAAAAATTCCATGTCCTCTATTAATTCTAATTGTTGTTTTAACTGGTATAATAATGGTTTAAATTGATTTAAAGTTTGCAATTCCTGTTCGGCCTGTTTTGGTTTTAAATTGTTTAAATCATAAAATGTTCCTCTGATCTTTATTGTACTATCCTCAATTTTCGGTATTGCAAATTTTTCGTATTTTTTCCAGACAAATTTAGATACACTAAATGTATTTAAAACACTTATCATTTCCAATAACGTATTTGAATATGTTGATGTTAGTTCCATGGTGCAAAATTATTAAAAAATTGGTCTTTTTTGTTTCAGTCCGAAATTATGAATAAAAATATAAATAAAAATTTCCAAACTTTGTAAATAAATATAAATAAATATTGAAATTTTGTATTTTGATCAAGTTTGGAATTTCAGGATAACGGACGAGCATATCTGAAGTTCCTGATGGGGAATTTGGGCGGATGTGCACATCACCAAAGCCATATATGCTTTGTTATATGAAATGGCACCAATGTTATATCTCCATTAGTTTAGCCAGTTTTCGATCTTTAGTCCATGGATTCTATTGAAATCTGTATCGTTCGAGACAAGAATAAAATTTCGGAAGATGACTATGGAAGCTATCAAAATATCTGCATCTTCGAGAAGTTCCCCTCTCCGACGCAAATCTGCATAGATTTCAGCAGCCCTGTCAAAAATATCATGAGTATCTAATAGCACCAAATCAAATTCTCTACAAAGCATTTCAAATCTCTTTAATTGCGCAGTGGCATTAGTTGCCAGAAGACCACGTTTTATCTCATAATAACTTATTCCATTTATGAAAACCTTTTTACCTTCTAATTTGGATTTTTGTGCCATTTTTTTTACTTTTTCATTTCCTTTCAAAATTGCTGTAATAATATTTGTATCTAGCACGTATGTCATTTAAAAAGATGCCTCCTTTTCACTGCTTCATCAAAATTTTTTATCTGTTTGGGAGTTAATTCGTTCAGGGTTCCTGATACAATTTCTAATACTAAAACTCCTCTTATTCTTTCAAATAGCTCGTCTTCAGGAATTTTCATTTGTTCAGAAGGAATCTCATTAAGTATTTCGGATATAGTTCTGAGCAGTTTTGTCTTATCTATTTCTCTAAAAATTTTTTCTTCCAGAATCAGTTTATCACAGATTCCTGATACTGTTTCTAAGACATTTATCGGCTCTGTCTTTTTAAAGGGCTCTTCGGTGAGTGCTGTTTCACTTTTAAATTCAAGAGTGTGATATATCGAGGACGAATAATCAATTTGCAATATCTGTGAGGGATTTAGAGCAGCAAACAAAGGTTTTTCAAATTGTTTCCCTTTAAAATTTAAAAACAACCTTCTCGATATTTCACTTGCACTAATTTCTTCCCTTGAACTACTCGCAAATACATCCTGGAATTGATGAAATTCCGTCGTCACATTCTGATAAGTCATCTCGTATAACATTATTCAAATCTCCTTAATAATTTTCCCCGTATTAGTTTAAAAAACCAGTCATCCGTTAAATCATGTGCATCTTTTACCCAATCAACAATTTCATCTTGACCTTTAGGAACATATTCAGTAGTCGATTGAACTATTGTTTCCAGTAATAATGCATCCAACTCTTTTGTTTTGCCCCGAACAAATCTAATATGAACTACTCCTTTGGGTTTTGTAGAGACAAAAGAATTTCTCAGGTCGAAATCCAAAGGTTGCTTTTTTACTCCTGTATCTTCAAATAGTTTCGGGTACAAATTTATACTTGTTTTCATTTGTTCTTTTAAAAAACTGAATATATCTTCTTTTTCAAAATCAAAAGCAATACCGTCAATATAACGTAATACCACACTACTAAGTTTTAAATTATTTTTTGAATCAGGATAAGATTCAAAGAGAGTATTAACAGATTTGATGATTCTCTTCTCAAAATCCTCCCACAGGTATCCGTCGGTATCGTTGACAGTGATGATTCCGGGACCTATCTGAATAAGAGGCCACTGATCTTTGCCTTTCCTAAATCGATGCTGAACCACATATCCCGCAATTTGATCAGGTATACTTGCCGCGGGTAATTGCTCATGAAATGGATATTCATTGCTAACTTTATCATATATCCTGCCAACTATTATTCTATAATGTGGATCTGTCTTCAGTCCCTGATTATGCTCTTGAAGTTCCCACCGTAACTCAAATATAGCCTCTACAAGCGGCTTATTTTTTAAGATTTTTTTTGTCATCTTCTATCTCCTATATTATTTTTCACAGGCGCCATTTTATATATCCTGTCCATATCCGAACTTAGTTCGCATATCCTTCCATTTTATAGTGATATCCTAACCAGGTTTGTATCTATTCTCCATTGTCTGAACATTATTTAGTATCTCCAACTATGTTGTCTAATGGACCTTTTATGTGGCTTATGTTTTCACTGCTCCTATATGTATTTATCCTTTTTATCACTTTTTACATTTCACATCTTGCTGCATCCTCGCCTCTAAGTTTTAGAGATGCCTGAGTAGGCTTTTTATTAACGATGGAAGGAATGCACGAGTATTTTCCACCGGTCCGGCACTTGATTCCTAAGGACTCTCATTTCATTTTCACAAAATATAAATAAAAATTTCCAAACTTTGTAAATAAATATGAATGTAAATAAATAAATTAAAATTTAATAAAAATTTAGTATCCCTTCTTTACAACCGCACTTTCCACCTCAATTTTTACATTTTTGAGCGAAATTTTTGTTTTTGTAACAGAGGTAAAGGAGTTAAGAGATGCATGGAAAACTCCGTTAAATGGCTAATAAAAACAGCCATGCGGGAATGAATAAAATTTTTACCTTTTTGCCATTAATATCAAATGTCTTTTCGTCAATTGTGTCTTTTGTTACAACAATTCCTCTTTTGACGGAAAATTTATCTGCAAAGTCCAGCATACCCTTAATCTCATATGGCTTTTCCCTGTATTTTACTTCCACGGGCAGCAATATATCTGTCTCAAGCACAAAATCCACCTCATATCCGTTTTTCCAGTAAAACGACTCAAAGAATACCTTTTTTGAAAATCCCTCTTTAATAAGATGCCACGCAGTAATATTTTCTACACTCATCGCTTCATCCTCGTCAAGTGTTAACGCTCTTCTCATTCCTTCTTCCCAAAAATAAATTTTCTTTTCCGCCCTTTCTCTTGCTTTCTTGTTTTTTGAATAAACATCTGAAATAAAGACCAGCATAGATGCAGATAAATAATAAATGTAAAGTTTTATCGTTTCCCTGTTTGCTTCCATTCTGTTTGACAAAGAAACATAACTGAACCTTTGGGTTGAAAATTTTGCTGTTTCCCTAACCAATTTTTCCAGCAGGGCAGGATCTTTTATTTTGAATGTGTGCACTATATCTTTAAAAAGAATCAGTGAAAGATAATCATCAACAAGTATTTTTCTCCACTGCATAATATCTTTGACTTTAAACCATTCCGGAAAGCCCCCGACTTTTAAGTACTCTCCGAACAGGTAAAGAATTTTTTCTTTTTTCGGAATTAGCTCGTAATAAATTTTTTTTATCGTACAGGAAAGTTCGTTTTATTATCCTCACACGGAGACACAGAGACACAAAGGGGAAATACACTCTGTGACTTTGTGTGAGCATTTTTTATTTCGTCTATGCTTTCGGCAGATATTGCAGATGCGGAGTTATTTGTATCTGTATTTATGCTGCTGTCGCTAAATTTAACAAACTCCCCGAATGTCAGCGGAAAGATCTTTATAAATCTTATTCTTCCGACTAAACTTTCCGAAGCGTCTTTATAAAGTAATGTTTTGGATGAACCGCTAACTATAAATTTTCCCTTAAATTTCGCATCAATGTAAAATTTTAGCTGCAGGTGCCAGTTTTCCATAAAATGAATTTCGTCAAAAAAGAAAAATGCCTTATTTGGGTCTATTCCTGTTATTTCATGATAAACATTAACAATGTCATGGAGGGAATCAGTCCTTCCAGGCAGGTCATCTGCTTTTGCATAGACAATTCTTTTTGGCTCAATATTGCTCTTTATTAGCCGGTCAATCAACTGGAACATCAGGGTGCTTTTCCCGCATCTTCTTATTCCCGACAGGCAAATTATCCGGTCTAATTTTAGGACATCCTCAATTTCATTCATATAAGCCCCTCTTTCAATTCCGGCATCTTTTTCGTTTATCTTTCCGCTGTCTCACCAGTAATTTCTCTTTTTCAGATAGGCAATAACAAAGTCCTTGTCCATATATTACAAATAAATTTTTAAATTTGTTTTAGAAGTATACATTTTATTAATGCAAACAAAACCAGCAAGTTTTGGTAAATTATGTGGGTTTCATTTGCGTTAGTTGTTAATTGAGAGTTTTGAAATTTTGCGTTTTGAGAAAGTTTGAAATTTTTGGATAACGGAATCGATGTATGCGAAGTGCGAGGCGAAGCCGAGCATTTGGATGAGGAAATATCCCGAACCGTATACACCGTGTTAAGTGACCCGAGCGACAGGCAGATGGCGAGCAACCCCAATGGTTGAGAAGAGTCAGGGGCAAAGGGCTATTTTTATTAATAATTCTATGTTTACCTTTATTTTCTATCATGATTTCTGAACTCTAACTCGTGTAACACCTGCTCAAGCCCTTTTGCGAATAATAAATTTTTGATTTGGTCCGTAAAAGAACTTATATCGTCACGAATATCTTTTGCAAAATGATCATTCTCTGATTTGTCGTTAGTCACCCAATTAATTATTCTCATCGTCGTGTTATAAGTAAACTCATTCGTTTCCGTTTGTATTTTCTTCAATGTCTCACGGATTCCCTTATTATTTAGGTCTTGAGTATACATCAAAATATCAATAATTGGATTAATCTTATTAAACTCACTTAAAGAATCTATCATGAAATATACCTCTGCAACATCAGTGTTTTTGAAATTATATTGATACTCCCAATTGACTCTACCACTATTATGTTTTAATTGTTCATAAAAAGGTGTACCATTATAAAGCGTAATGGCGTTTTTTATGCTTCTGTATGTGCATATATTGTTATTGTAAAGAAATCTTAGATTATCTTTAAGTTCACTTATGGTTGTCCACGGATCGAACATTATAAAATAAGGAGTAAAACTAAGATTTGTTTTTCGTAGAGTTTTTATCGCATTTATATTTTGCAAAACAGTAGTTTTCTTGTTAAATCTCTTTAGAACATCTTCATTTCCAGATTCTATTCCAACTGATACGTGACGAAGTCCTGCTCTTTTGAGAACTTTTAAAATGTGTTCATCTATGTCATTGGGCCTACAAGAAATCTCGAAATAGATAGATATGCCACGATTTATAATTTCATTTGCTATTTCAATAGCTCTTTTTTTTCCAAATTTACCAGGACCTATAAAATTATCGTCCATAAATGAAATAACTTTTGCATTGTAGTTATTGATGAGATATTTTATTTCATCAACTACATTATTAGGGCTTCTATAACGCCATAATGGTTTATCATAATCATAAAATGCTCTTATAGAACAAAAAGAGCAGTTACCGTAGCACCCCCTACTTGTTACCATTGTATAATGATTATTTTGGTTATATTTTAAATTTTTATCTCTCTTTGGAAATGGCAAATCATTTAGATTTTTAATAAGCGGGCGAGGTGGATTTATACAAATCTGTTTTGAATTACGATATGATAATCCAAGAATATTCTTAAAATTTTCTTCTTTATCTAAGTTATTTACCAATTCAAATAAGGTAATTTCTCCTTCATGCTGCACTATGCTATCTATGTTCTTGTTATATCTTAATATTTCCTTATGCTCAAAGGTAGGAAAATGTCCCCCAAGTGTAATATGTCCTTTAAAACCATTCTTTCTAAGTATTCTGATAACCTTAACCACATTAGAAAAAAGTCCACCATTTGGTATAGTGAATCCTATTAGATCATAATCTTCTTTTAGGATTATTTTAGCAGTTTTCTCAATAGAAAAATGAGATAAAGAAGGATCTAATACTTCAACTTCATATCCTATATTCTCTAAAAAAGAAGCAAGATATCTAATCCCTAAATTTTCCCCTAATCTATACCTTTCATATTCAATTTTCCGAAATGGTGGAGAAAGAAGAATGATTCTTTTACTCTTCTTTTTCGTTTTTTTCAGGCTTTTTTGATGGGCCTCCGCTAATACCATCTCCTCTGACCCATGTTTTTCCAGGTCCTCCTCCACCACCATCTCCCATAATCCACACATGATTGCACTTTTTCATTTTACTATACATTTTATTTATATTCGTTTAGTTCTATAGGGATTTCATTCTCACACGTCCAAGTAAAACATACCATATTCACAGGTAATGTCCAATCGTCTACAAATAACAATATTTTTTTGCCATCCTTTGTTTTTTTAACATTAGGATAAGATGCTGATACAAAGGAATAATAAACATCACAATTTGCAATATTAGTATCTGAAAAATCAAATAATATCTGAATATTAGAATATACTTTATAAAAATCCTCAAAGAACATATGTTCCCACTTACCTATTATAGAGTGTAAATTATATTCTATTGTTACCAATTTATTTTCCTTTTCTTTGAATATTTCATCAGGTATTTCAAATATTTTGGTAATTATTATTGGTTTATTTTCACCTATTGATTTTGCATTAATCACTTCATTAATCTCTTGCAATTGGACACCGTCGACTTTTACGTCTGATATTCTAAAAATATCAACATCAGCTTTGAGATCTTCTACTACTTTTGAGCACGATGGAAGAAGAAAAAAATATGTCTTTTCTTCATCATCAATTTTCTTGATTTCTTCGGCATATACTCCCTCATTATCAGTAGCTATAAAAATTAACCTTCTTGTGTTCAGTATCTCATGATATTTGGTAATACGTTCTACCTTGTAAAAGTTATTCTTTATTTTGTCTGGTGCATTTTTAAAATTTGATAAAAAAATATTAATTGATGCATTTAATCTGACAAAATTTTTATATGCACGTAGCTTATTTATTACAGCGTTTTTTACTACTTGTTTTAGATCACTACCTATAATTGATTCTAATGAACAATCTAAAATCGCATCAATTTTTTCTCTTTTCATAATTTCTTCTTGAACCTCTTTACTTAACATCAAATGTTTCGAAACCATCCTTTCTACATCTTTCATAACAACATAGTTATAAGCAAAGTCCACAACAGTTGCAGTTATAAAAGCTACAGCAATACTAATAGCAAGCGTTTTCAACATCTGATCCTCAAAAAAAACTGCCGCTACTGCCGCAATTGAGCCCAAAATAATAAATACTAAAATAAGAATTGTGTGATTTGAAATTAATAACCTTCGTAACATTCCTAATTCTTTATCTTTATTTTCATCCATTTTAGTTTATTTTTGATTATATATTTTGTTTCTTTTTCTAAATTCTATCATACTTCCTTTCCAAGTACTCCAATCATACTCTTTTGAGTGATTTAGATACATTTCCCAGTTTGGATATTCTTCATATCCTTTTTTCCTGAAATCATCTAATACTATAAATCTATTATCATAGGTAGGTATCAGTACTAAAGCGTGACCCCAATCTTCATCTATTTTGTAATATTCATTTCCAGATACAACACTAATCACAGGACCTTTTTTCAATGCCTTTTTGATCTCTTTGAATGACGGAGGTGAATACGGTTGATGTAAATATATCTTTCCATCCAAATCCAAAATTTTCAGAAATGCGTAATACCCTTGTATTATGGGTTCTTCTTCGGATGTATTCTTGATATCTTCAAGAATGATCTTTCTAATAGTAGCACCTGATGAGATTATTGTAGATTCATCAGGGTATAAATTTGCGATTTGAGTTCTATAACTTATATTAAATCCCAATTTTAGAGCAATAACGCCAATAAAGGGCAGATATGTTCCAAAATCAAAAACTTTAAAATTTTCATGCTTCAAAATATAAATAATCTCTTCATCATAGATATCTATATTATAATATCTTAACACAATCCTTAACGCGGTCAACTGACATGTCCAATCATCTCGCTGAGACACACAAATGTCCTCTATATTATTCCAATTGAATTTTTTGATACTATTACTATAATTTTTAATTCCTTTTTTAGAGTTCATAGTTTTTTCCCAATTATTTGTTTTAGTCATTTGCCCCGATTTTACATAACGGTTTGCGGATAAAAGAAGTTCCGCCGAAGGCGTAATTTGTGCGAATGCCATAAGCACGAACCTTTTATGTTGTGTTATATGAAGTGGCGGTAAAATTTAATTTTTGATAGCTTCATCTTTTTCATCCTCTATCATTTCTATTGCCTCCGGATCAATTGAGTCATTTTTTAGAAATTCTTTTGCTCTTTTTATAGCCTGGTCATAAAAATAAATCATTTTTTCTCTTTCCCCTTTCTTTTTATAGACATTTGCCAAACCCAAAAAACCGTCATGATGTTCCGGCTGAGACATAATCAATTTTTTGAACATATTCTCTGCTTTATCTATTTTATTCTCATCCATATATTCCAGTCCCTGGTTGTACCATTCTGAATCATCTTTCTCGCCAGGTTTGATATAACTGTATTTTTTTCTTATTTCGTCCAGGAACACACAGCATTTTTGATACGGTTTACCACTCCCACAAGAACACAATATATATTCCATTTTTTGTAAATAAATTAAAATAAATTAAAATTTAAATAAATTAAAATAAAAATTTAGTATCCCTTCTTCACAACCGCACTTTCCACCTCAATTCGGACATCCTTAAACGAAATTTTTGTATAACTTACTGACGGAAACGGAACATCCGGAAATATATCCGGAATTTCTATTTCTTCCTCCTCTTCTTTCTCTGCTTCTTCCCATCTCTTTACTATCGGATGATTTTTTTCCTTTAAAAAATTTTTCAGCTCATCAATGTTCTTTACATCTTTTTCAGTCGGGATTTTCTCAAATAATTCCGGTGGGATAGCATCCTTTATTCTTTCCTTTAATGTTGAAGGAAGCCAGACCATTCTGTTCCATCCTCCGTCCGCCGATATAAATTTTCCGGAATAAAACCACTGAATACCTATTCCCAGAAAGCCCTCTATCTGCTGCCCTCCTCCCGCCTGTGCCGCCAGTTGTGAAAATTTCATTCCGTTAGCAGACAAGCCGTTAAAATTTCTGTCAACCACTCCTACTCCGTCAACCTCGGGAATGTAAAAACCAATTGATTCAAAACATCCGCAACTCGTATGAACACTCTCAAATATAGTATATAATGCAACCTGCTGTATCTTATTGTTTGAATACTTTTGAATTGCGGCATTAGAACCCGTAAATATTCCCTTTACAGGATCCAGGCATTCTCCTTTTGGAATTGGGAAATTTGAACCGTCAGGATTAATCTTTGCCGCTGCTCTCGCATCAAGCCAGGAAATTGCCCCACACAACGAAATTCTTTCAGGAGAAATAATACAGATATGCCCCGGTGCGAATGACTGACAAAGCGTGCAGCCATAAAATGTATCAATATCTTCATCCTTCATTCCCCGTGTTTTCATATCTCTTGTATTATACACCTCAACCGCCTTTTTGTGGAACTCCATAACACTATCCTCATCAGTAATTATTGTACATTGAACCCTTTCTATAAACGGAAAGTGTTTTTTCAGTAAAGACATGATTACAATTCCGATATGCTCGAATTTAAGTCCTTTTTCTTTGTCTGCCTTACTTATCCGGCACCAGATATCATACCTTTGATTCAGGTGCATCATCCCCTGAATATTGTTTATAATGTCATGAATTTTTCTTTCCAGAATTCCTTCTAACTCAACTTCAACCTTTTCGCCATAGACCTCTATGAATATTCCGAAGGGAATGGTTTCTCCGCTCTCATATTCCGGAATATCCTTTCCGATTAATCTAAAATTTCCGTTATCTTTAATATCATCTTTTCCGGCAACCCTTACTAATTCAAATTTAAATTTTATTTTCGGACCTCCCAATTCCAAAAACATATCGGGACCCCGTATTCTTTCACCTTCATACGAAGGACCGACATCAACCGGAAGTTTCTTTAAATCCAAATCACAATTTTTAAAAGATTCATTCATTTTGGATAAATTTTAAACACTCAATTTAATAAATTTTAAACGCTCAATCAATTAAATTTACAATATATAATTAAAAATTAAATCAAAAATGTTAAAAATAAATTTTGCGGGAATTGTTGACTACTCCTCTGTTGATTTTCCGGGGCATGTCTGTGCGGTAATCTATCTTTGCGGATGCCCATACAGGTGTCCATGGTGCCAGAATGCAGATGTTGCACTTGCGAATCCCGAAGTTTGCAGAGAGATGGAAATTTCCGAAATAATAAAAAATTTAAAGGAAAATTTTATTATAGATGCGGTTACTATTACAGGAGGGGAACCATTGATGCAAAATGAGACCTTTGAATTATGCCTGCGAATAAAGAACGAGACAAATTTACTGCTGAAAATTGACCATAACGGGTTTTATCCTGAAACACTGCAAAAATTTTTACCTCTGCTTGATTTCATTGGTCTTGATATAAAAGCACCATTTACTGAAAAATATGGAAGTGCCGTAGGAAGAGACGACTGGAAAAATGTTGTTGAAAGAGTTAGGCGAACATGTGAAATTTTAGCGGAATGGGACGGAAAAAAAGAGGCGAGAACAACGGTCGTGCCGACGCTGACAGATGAAAGCGAAATCATTGAAATAGCAAAAATAGCAAATAAATATAAATTTTCCATTTACACTTTGAACGAATTCAGGGCGGAAAGAACGCTTGATGAGAAATTTCAAAATATTGCTCCATATTCCTATGAAAAGATGCTCAATTTGGGAAAAATCGCAAAGGAATATTTGGATAAGGCCGAGGTTTATGTTGTGACATCAAAAAAAGGCAGGGAAAAAATTTAAGAATTACATTTTCAATGTCATCAGACAGTCATAAAATTTCAAAATTTCTTTTCGAAAATATCCCTTTTAAAAAAGGATATCCTCAATCTGGTGGTCTTCATGCTCTTTCTCTGCGCATTCTTCGCAAACATATACCGTTTTTTCAGCGTCATCTGAACAATCTACACAAACATAAGTGGCAACAGATTTTTTACCTTTTTCTTTACAAGAATCACAGTAATGATTTTTTGTTTTGCTTTTATCTGTGATGCGGGGATATTTTACATTTTCCTCCACATTTTTCACACCTTCAAATGCAAGTATGTGTTCGATATAATCCCCGAAGTCATATACATATCCGAGTTTAGTGCCTTCACATACTCCAATTTTTCTGAGTTTAATATCTGCGCCGGAACCGCCCCCGTCAGGGTCTATCTCTCCGAAACCATTCCTGCAGGACTGATCCGGATAAAACTCACTGAGGTGGTCAGAGTCATCGTGCTTGAATGCGTCACGCATTATACTGTCCAGATCGCCAAGTGTTTGATCGTCCCTGATTTCAATGCGGCGCCATAATGTTTTTCTATGTTTAAATGCAGATTTAAATACATATACCTGTGCCATTTTATTTATGTTTTATTAAAAAATTATATTAACAAATTAAATTTTGAATATTTAAATTTAAAAATTTTACTTTAAATTTTTGAAAATATAAAATTCTTCTCTGTTCTGCACAAAAGCAACCCCGTCAAGTAATGCCCAAGCCCACATTAAAGATGCAATCAAAGATGCTATAATGACAAATATTATTATCATGGACTTGTACTCTATAGCAGGAAATATAGGTGCGATAATTACGAAGAACATAGCAATAAAAATACCAGCTATTTGTATTATCCCTCTCCTTTTTTCTCCATGTGCTGCTGTTCCAAGCCCTGGCAAAAGCAATACATTCAACAACAAGGCAATTACATTTTTTGTTTCCTGTTCCATTTTAAAAATTTAAAATATCTCCTTAATTCTCTCAATTCCCTCTGTAATTCTTTCCCTGCTTTGTGTTATTGCTATTCTTACAAATCCCTCTCCGTATTCGCCAAATCCAACGCCGGGAGTCAGCACAACACCTTTTTCAATTGCTTTATCGCAAAATTTCATACTTGGACTTTCTTCTGTCACCTTAAATTTCTCTTTATTAACTTTAACCCATATATAAAATGTCGCTTTTGGTTTTTCAAATTCCGCTCCGAATTCCTCTAATTTTTCACAAACAACATTTCTTCTTTCCTCAAAAATTTTCATATTTTTCCTTACTTCGCTTTCAACATCTTTACTCCTCAATGCTTCAATTGCAGCAATCTGAATTGCATTAAAAACCCCGGAATCAAAATTTTCCTTAACCTTTTTCAGCAAATTTAAATTTTCGCTTTTTCCGACTGCAAACCCGATACGCCATCCGGTCATATTATATGTTTTTGAGAATGAGAAAATTTCTATTGCGGTCTCCCTTGCTTCTTTAATTTCAAATATAGTTGGGGCAACATAATTGTCAAAAGTCATCTCGCTGTAAGCATTATCATAACAGATTAAAATTTCATTCTCAATCGCAAATTCAACAACTTCTTTTAAAAATTTTAAGTCAATAGTTGCAGAAGTCGGATTATTGGGATAATTTAAAAACATTAGCTTTGTCTTTCCCTTGCCTAAACTTAAAAATTTAATTTTTTTGTTTAATTCGTCCATATCAGGCAAAAATTTATTTTCCTGTTTTAAGGGCATCTGAACTGGCTTTCCGCCTGCAAACATTATTGAGGTCCTATAAACGGGATAACCCGGATCAGGATATATTCCATAGTCGCCGGGATTAATTATTCCGAGCGGAAGATGTGCAATGCCTTCCTTTGAGCCGATTAATACACAAATTTCATCCTCGCTAAAGTCCGCATTAAATCGTTTTTTCATCCGGTTTGAAATTTCCAGCCGCAAGTCCTTCATTCCGACATAAGACGGATAATGATGTGTATCGGGATTTTTTGCTGCTTCGTATAATTTTTCAACAACTGGTTTTGGTGTTGGCAAATCAGGGTCGCCAATACTTAAATTTATTATATCCTTTCCTTTGCTTTTTGCTTTTGCTACCTTTTTATCCACCTCTGCAAATAAATACGGAGGTAATGTCTGGATTCTTTTTGCGGGATTCATTTTTGGGTAAATTAATAATTTACTTTCTTGAAATTTAAACTATCGTTTTATCTATTATTATTCAATAAAATTATTTTGTAAGCAACTGAAAAGACTGGGTCATCAAATTTATCAATTAGTTTTAATTTTATTTCCTTTGTTGCCATTACTTTGGGTGCACCTTCATAATATCCTCTATAGCAGGAAAATGAAACCTCATTGTCTTCAATACAAAAATCTCCAATTTCTCCAAATTCTCTTTCAATAATACTCAAAACTTTTAAGCAAATTTCTTCACGCAAATTTGTAAATGCCGTTATTTCATAACCATCAATAATCATCATAAGTAATTTTTTCTTAAAATATTTTCATAATCGTTTTGAACATTCTCATAAGTTTTAAATTCACATCTATTGTGTAATGCCTCAAAAGCGGACTTTCGTAATTCTTTTCTAAATTTTTCCTTCCTATCCTCTGTGGAAATACAATAAAATTGTGTCTGAAAATCTTGTAGCTCTATGAACTTTACAAAAGCATCCCTAAAATCAGTTGACTCTTCAACTTCAAAAATTTTATAAGGAAATCCTCTTTTGTTAAACCAAATAACATCGGCAAATCTTACAGTTTCTTTAATTATGTTCTCATAAGTGAAATTTGGAATTTCGGAAAGAGTTGCTAAACTTCCAAGTGTTTTATTTTCAAAAAGCCATTTTTTATCATTGGTATAAGTGTCTTCAACTTCTTTTTTGTTATTTCCAATTTCAATTAACATTCCTTGTATTGTAGCGTGTAAGCGTTCTTTCTTTTCAGTTTCAGTTTTTGGGGAAATAATTTTGGGCAATTTATCAAGATATTCTTTTAGTGCATAAACTCCTAATCCAATTCTTGTAAATCTCTCATCTCGCTGGACACGCTCCTGAATTGTCATATCCGGTGTCTTGCCACTTATTTTTGATTTGTCTTTATACTTCCATATTTCCTTATATATAAGTTTCAATGGTGCAAAATATCCATTATACAACATTACTTGCTCAATTGCTTCCGAATATGTTAACTCTTTTTCGTCGTTCATTTTAGTTAAATTAAGGTTATTTTGGTAGTAGGATAAACAAGTAGCGATATTTCAAATGTAAATTCCTATTTGTGATTATGATTTAATAAAGAACAAACAACAATTTTTCTATAAAATCAAGATGAAATCCATAACACACAAAAAAGTTTTTACTTGGATTAGTAATTTATTCTCTCAAACTTAATATCCTTATTTTTAACTTTATACTTAATAAATAAAATACATCTTTCGCTAAAATGCTAAAATCACTATTTCGTGCTTTTTGTTTTGTTTTATCGTTAATATTAGCCATGTGTGGTTGTCGGTTACAAAAACATGTGCCCTCACATTATTAATCCTTTAGGATATAAAATTTCGTAAGTTATAATTTTCCTACATTCTTTTCTAGTTAATCTCTCATTGATTTCATAATTGCTTGAAGCAAATGGTTTATCAAAAATAAGATTGCGATTATTATCATATATCTGAATCCACCATAAACCACCATCATAATCTCCTATATCAAAGGATAAACTAAAATAAAATTTTTCTCCTTCAACTGAAATATGCTTTAATTCACCGGGGATATCAACACTTCTTTGATTTTTTTCCTTTCTCGTCTCTTCAAATTTTTTTACACCTGCACTTTTAATCACACTCTTTTTATTTCTTTGAATCCTATTTTCGAAATTTTCTAATGCTAATTGAATAGTGTCATCATTTTTCATTTTTATTAAAATTTATATCCGATATTCCTTAAAAATTTCCTTCTCTTTTCAATATCCTCTTTTGTTTCAATCCCCTTACTTTTTAATCCGTCAATTACTCCCAAAATTCCTCTCCCCTGTTCTGTTTCGGCAACAATTACTTCAACATCATTTGCAGTTGCACAATAAATACTACACACTTCTGGAACATTCTTTATTGCATTTAAAAAATTTACAGGATATGCTCCTTTAATTATTATTATAAAACTATGCCCGCTGGCTAAATTTAATGCATTCTTACCTGCTATGCTTTTAAGTTCTTCGTCATTTCCTTCAATACGAATTAAGCAGTCCCCTGATGCCTCTGTAAATGCGATTCCAAATTTTGCATTTGAATTGATATTGAGCATTGCCTCATATAAATCCTCAGCCGTTTTAATAAAGTGGGCATGTCCCAAAATTATATTTGCGTCCGATGGTTTTTCAATTTTTATTGCCTTTATAGTTAGTGTGTCCATTTTGTTTTGCTTTATTTTTTGTAATCTTAATTATCTTAATATTTCTAATTAAATTTAAAAATTTATAAAAGAATTAAATTTAAAATTCAAAATGTTTGAGGATATAAAAACGCTGTCTGATTTGGCTCCGGATGAACTTAAAGGAAAGACAGTAATTGTCAGGGTTGATTTAAATTGTCCGATAAAAGACGGGAAGATAGAGGATGACCGAAGGATAATAGCACACGCAGAAACGGTGAAGGAATTAATTAAAAGAAAAGCAAAAATCGTTCTGCTTTCACATCAGGGAAGACCTGCCGATGATAAGCGATCGGCAGAGGATTTTGTAACTCTTGAAGAACATGCAAAACGACTAAGTGAAATTTTGGAGAAAGATAATATAAAAACATATCTAGAATATGTTGAAGATATATTTGGAAATTATGCGAGAGAAAAAATAAAAAATTTAAAAAATGGAAATGTAATATTGCTTGAAAATGTCAGATTTTATGCTGAAGAAAATACAAACAGGCCGAGAGATGCACAGGCAAATACTTATTTAGTTAAAAAATTATATCCTCTTGCGGACTATTTTATAAACGACGCCTTTTCCGTTTCACATCGTTCGCAGCCGTCTGTTGTCGGATTTACTTATGTTTTACCTTCACTCGGAGGAATAGTGCTTATTAAAGAATTAGAAGCGTTAAAAGCAGTAAGAGAAAACCCCAAAAGACCATTAACATTTATATTGGCAGGAGCAAAGCTTGACGATACCTTTAAGATGCTTCAAAATAAATTAAGTGTTATTGATTATGTTTTAACAGGCGGAATAATTGCAAATATATTTTTGATGGCAAAGGGTTATGATTTAGGCGACGAAAGCATAAATTATATAAAAGGTAAAGGAGGGGATAAATTTATTGCTGTTGCACAAGGACTGCTTGAAAAATTTAACGCTCAAATTTTCCTTCCGGAAGATGTTGCTGTGTTGGAAGATAGCAAAAGAAAGGAGATAGCAGTAAGCGAACTTCCTGCAAAATATCCGATTCTTGACATAGGAACAAAAACAATTGAAAAATATAAAGAAATCATCGCAAAGTCAGGAACGATTTTCGCTCACGCAACAATGGGAAAGATTGAGGATGAGAAATTTAAAAAAGGAACAGACGAAATAATAGAAGCAGTAGGGAATTCATCCGCATTTACCGTTATCGGAGGTGGGCATACTATCGCAGCGGCAGGTAAGCTGGATGTCGAAAGAAAAATCGGACATGTTTGCACCGGCGGCGGAGCAGCGGTTTCATACATTGCAGGAGAAAAGCTGGTTGGAGTAGAGTCATTAAGAGGAGCATGGAAAATTCAAAAGAAATAAAGGGTGAGTAATAATACCACGGAGATGAAAGACGATAAATTTAACGCACAAAAGCACAGGGCAATGTAAAAGTTGTGAGAACTTTTTTCTTTTAGAAAAAGAAAAAACTCTCCGAAAAAAGAAAAAAGTAAATACGATAAATAAATATAGTGGGAATGAAGGATGATAAATTTAACGCACAAAAGCACAGGGCAATGTAAAAGTTGTGAGAACTTTTTTCTTTTAGAAAAAGAAAAAACTCTCCGAAAAAAGAAAAAAGTAAATACGATAAATAAATATAGTGGGAATGAAGGATGATAAATTTAACGCACAAAAGCACAGGGCAATGTAAAAGTTGTGAGAACTTTTTTCTTTTAGAAAAAGAAAAAACTCTCCGAAAAAAGAAAAAAGTAAATACGATAAATAAATATGGTGGGAATGAAAGACGATAAATTTAACGCACAAAAGCACAGGGCAATGCAAAAATTTGAATTTGCATTGAGCAAGGATGAAGTTGACAAAGATATTGTCGGATTTTTAAAGAAATTTAACGAGAAAAAATTTTATTATACGAGTTCGTCCTGTGCAGGCAGAATTATACTGCTCCATGATTTGGGAAGCAAAAAGTACTCATATTTTGCTGCGAGATGGCACAGAAAGGTTAAAATTGATGAGGTCTTGGATAGTGTTGAAAAATTTTGCGATGGAAAAGAAGCAGGCAAAGGTATTTTATGGTTTAAACAGGAACCGATAATAATGCACATTGTGGCGTATGATTTGGAGCATGCGAAAAACATATTGGAAATTGCAATAAAGCACGGACTGAAACATTCCGGGATAATGGCATTAAGTGAGCAGCGATACATAATTGAAATTAACGGAAATGAAAGAATGAGTGTTCCTCTCGTGTCCAATAATAAGTTGTTAATAGAAAATGAGAATCTGTCCCAATATTTGTCTTCAATTGTTGATATAGCGAACAAAAATTTTGAAAAGAATGAGCATAGGCGGGAAAGGTTTTTGGATGATTTAAATAAAATTTAAAAAAAATCAGAAGAATACTCACACAATAACCTCGCTGTTCACCTCGCTGTTGCTCGGAGATTTTCAAAACCTTTGGGTTTTGAAAATACTGAAAATCTGTAAGATTTTCAATCTTTAAAAATTTGTGAAATTTTTAAAAGCCACAAACTCACAGAGCAACATTGCCCTTTGTGTCTCCGTGTCTTGGTGTGAGAGAACAATAAAACGAACTTTCCTGTACGATAAAAAAATTTAAAATTTAGATGCCCTTTATTTATTTTATCTCATCAGACCTTTGAAAATGCGTCTGCAACCTTATATAAATTTTCAGTATAATTTCTCTCCAGCGGATCTATAAGCACAACTTTTCCATTTATTTCATTTGCTATAACTTCTGCACTTTTTGTGCTAAATTGAGGTGATGTAAAAATTATTGTTATATTATTTTCTTTTGCCTGTTTTATTAAATTTTCAATTCCCTGCAGTGTCGGTTCTTTTCCGCTCTTTTCAATTGCAATTTGAGTTAAATTATAATCCCTGCAAAAATATCCCCACGAGGGATGAAAGACCAAAATTTTCCTGTTCTTTAAATTTAATAATTTTTTTGAAATTTCTCCATCTGCTTTATCTAACTCGGCAATATATGAATCCTTATTTGTTTTATAATAGTCCTTATTGTCCGGATCAATCTCAATCAGGCCATTATAAATATTCTCAACAATCATCTTTGCATTTTTTGGTGAAAGCCATATATGCGGGTCATTTCCTCCTTCTTCATGCTCATGTTCTTCTCCGGACTCATGTCCATCCTCTTCTGCTTTTTCTTCCTCTTCGGTCATTTTTCTTAATTCAATCCCTTTTGAACAGTCAACAACATGCATATTTTTATTAAGGTCTGTAATTTTATCCATCCATCCGAGTTCAAATTCAACACCGCTTCCGACTTTGGCATACATTTTTGCATTGTTCAAATCAACCATTTGGTTTGGTGTCGGCTCGTAAGTATGGGGAGATGCCCCAGGCGGAACCATAACAATAATTTTTACTTTATCTCCTCCGACTTTTTCAACAAATTCCGCCTGCGGAGAAATAGTTACCGCTACAATTATTTTTTCCTGTGTTAAATTTTGTTTTGGTTTTTCTTCAACGCATCCGCTGATTAAAACAAGGACTGCTATTAAAATCACCAAGCCAATTGCCCATACAAATTTTGTTTTTTGGTCCATTTTAAAAACTTGTTTTTAAAATGTCCGAACGAAGTGAGGTCATCTTTGAATTATTAATTAAATTTTACTTAAATTATTAAGATTTTGAAACAATATTAATAATAATTATTTAAACATTAAAAAATATTTAATAAATTTCATCCGTAACAAAAATTTTGCATTATTAGAAATTTTATTAGAAATTTTTCCATGAAAATTTAATTTTGTTTTGATTTAATTTTATTACCTTAAAAATTCTATTACTGCAAATAAATAAAATATAAATAAAATGCCAATAGTAAGCATATCTTTAAACGCTCAAATTTTAAAAGAGATTGATGATACACAAAAAAAATTCGGATTTTCCGGAAGGTCGGAAATAATAAGAACAGCAATAAGGATGCTTAACGAGGATTATAAACAAAAAGAAGATCTTTCCGGAGACATAGACGCTGTCCTTTTGGTTGTGCATAATCAAAATGTGGAAGATGCTGTTACAGAAATAAAACATAAATTTGACGATGTAATTACAACTCACATTCATAACAATTTAAAAGAGAAAAAATGTCTTGAAATTTTCATCATTAAGGGAGAAGCGGAAAGAATAAAAAAATTGCTCAATCTGTTTCAAACGAGCAAAAATATTAACTATGTTAAATTAATTGTTGCATAAGTTGTAAGTGATTTCGCTTTCTTTTCAGAATGCGAATTTGTTAAATTTTCAATACACCTCTAATCTAACCGGATGACACCCTGCACCCTGTATTCCATTTGCGAACGCATTTGGAAATGCTTTCTTTATTATGTTGTAAGCACCATTTACATCAGCATTTATGATTTTGCCGGAGAATGTTTTAAATAGTCCTCTGCAAATTCTCTTTCCTAAATACCTATCATGATGCTTTATCGTTTCATCATCTAAAAAACTACATTTAGATGTATGTGCTTCATTAACAATTATTGTTTTGATTCCTTCCTCCTCTGCTTTATACTTGAGCATTTCTATCAGTTTATTGAAAGGAACAGATACAAAGTTTTGGTTGTTCTTCTTGCCGATATCAATTTTTTGCTTCCAGTCATTGTTGTGTCCGATTACTATTGTATCTATGCTATTCATCTTGCAAACAGCAATAATTTTTCTGCTTGTTTTATGAAAAAAGTCCTTTATTTTAAAGTCCCGTTTCACTAACAATCTGTTCAGTTGTTTTGTTCTTTTTTTAATTCCGTTCAAATCATAGTTTGATTGTATCTCTGCCCTTCTTTTGTTATAGAAATGATTGATCGACTTAACAATCCCGCCCTTGATAATAATTGGCATTTTGCCAATATTATCTGCAGTAGTTACGAGATTGTTAAGTCCTATATCAATTCCCAAAATGTTTTTGGTTGTTTCTATTATTGGTTTAATTGTCTTCTTATAAACAATATTGAGAATAAAACCAACACCCTTCGGAATAATAGATGAAGTTCCAAGAAATGTCTCATCAGGCAACCGTGTTTTAACTTCAATATCTATTTTTTTAGGAAATTCAACTTTATTTGATTTAATTTTAATCTGCTGATTTGTAAACAACAATATAAATTCACCGTTTTTAGGTTTGTATCCGGGTAGTGCCGGTTTGCTTTTAAACTTTTCAGGATGTTTTCTGTATTCTTTCATTGCCTTAAAGAACGTTTTCCAGTTTTTCTCAACCAATATCAAAATTTGTTGTGCTGTCGCAGCAGGTAATTGTTTAAAATTCTCACTATTCTTTAACAAATAATACAATTGACTATATGTTATCCACTTCCCGGTTTTAATGAACTCCTGTCTGATGATGTAAATTGCTTCATTGTATAGGTTTTTAGCGATATGACATAGTTTACTTAATTCCTTATTGGCGTTGAGCCATATCTGTTCTGTTCTGTTCACTCCGGTTAACACTTCACTTAACATTTTCATATAAATAATTAATTTTAAAACGAATTAATAAAAAACAACAAAGCGAAATCACTAAAGTGGTATAATTTTTCACATTAAATTTATCGTTAAATTTATTCATCTTTATTTATATGTAATTTATATTTAATAATATAGAATGTAATTATTATAGTAAATAATATATAAAATTTAAAAAAATATAAAAGGTAAAATGGCAGCAGCAAAAGCAACGGGGTATTGCGTAAAGTGCAAGGGAAAGGTAGATATGAAGGGAGCAAAGGAAGTAACAATGAAGAACGGCAGGAAGGCAATGAGCGGAACTTGTCCGAAGTGCGGAACAAAGGTATTCTGTTTCGTTAAGGGATAATAATAAACAAAATTTAAAAAAATTTAAAAAACAAGAAAATGGCAGCAGCAAAAGCAACGGGGTATTGCGTAAAGTGTAAGGAAAAGGTAGATATAAAAGGAGCAAAGGAAGTAACAATGAAGAACGGCAGAAAGGCAATGAGCGGAACTTGTCCGAAGTGCGGAACAAAGGTATTCTGTTTTGTTAAGGGATAAGAATAAATAAAATTAAAAAATTTAAAAAGGAGGTAAAAATGGCAGCAGCAACAGGGTATTGCGTAAAGTGCAAGGGGAAAGTAGATATGAAGGGAGCAAAGGAAGTAACAATGAAGAACGGCAGGAAGGCAATGAGCGGAACTTGTCCGAAGTGCGGAACAAAGGTATTTTGTTTCGTTAAGGCTAAGTAAGGCATAAATATATCTGCATTCTCAAATCGCAGAGATACGATTCAAAAATCTCCGAACTAAGTAAGGTGATTTCAGCATGTTATCTCTGCAAGGGATAAAAAATCGTTTTTATATTTTTTCTTTTTCTTTTTTCTTTTAATATTACTGGATAAAATGTTTGATGCCCATTGTCATCTGGACTTTAACTTGTTTGATTCCGACAGAGAAAATGTTATTAACAGAGCTTATGATGAAAAAATCGGAATTATCACCTGTGCAACTGATAATGCAGGAGTTAATAAAACATTAAATTTTTATGATAAATTTTCCGAAAGTAAGCGGCTTTTTATGACTTTTGGTATTTCTCCGACAAATTTTGATGAAAACGAGCTCAAAAATTTTGTCAATAATGTTGAAACATATAAGGATAAGCTCATAGGAATCGGAGAGCTCGGGCTGGATTATTACTGGATTAAGGATGAAAAAGCAAAAGAACAGCAGAGAAAAAATTTTAAAAATTTTATTGACTTATCAAAGAAGCTGAATAAAAAGCTCGTAATCCATTCAAGAAATGCGGAAAATGATGTCCTTGAAATTTTAAAAGAAAGTAAAATAAATGCGATGCTGCATTGTTTCTCCGGAAGTATAGAACAGGCGCTGGATGCAATTGATTTGGGATGTATAATTTCAATTCCGACAGCGGCATGCTGGTCAAAGAAAAGGCAAAAAATGCTCGCTCAAATTCCGGTTGAAAATATTGTAACAGAAACAGATGCACCTTTTTTATCTCCGTTTCCTGAAAGAAGGACTGACAGGAATGAACCGTCAAACATAAAGTATTTAGTGGAAAAGATTTCTGAAATTAAAAATCTGGGTGTTCAAACGGCTGGCGATATCACAGAGGAAAATTTAAGAAATTTCTTTAAATTTTAATCAACGGGTTTTGATTTGCGTATGAACTTTGTATGAACTCACCAAAAAGAATAAAATTTAAACATATTTATATCAAATTATAATTTAATTTATAACCTTTCTTAATTATATGTATAATAACAATTTGTATTATTCAATAAACATTTCATATTATTCAATATAATTTAAATAATACACTCATAATTATTAGAAAATTTTAAACAAAATAAAGAGAAATATAAACAAAAGCAAAATTATTAAAACAGGAGAATGGATTTTATAAAAATTTCATATACGGGAAAAACAGAGGACGGAAAAATTTTTGCAACAACGGACGGGAAAACAGCAAAAGAAGAAGAAATTTATGATGAAAACACCATATATAAGCCGGTAATATTGATATACGAAGAAAGCAACGATAAAATAACTGAAAAAATAAAAGAAGAAATAAAGAATGAGAAAGCCGGCACGGAAAAGGAAATTGTAATCCCAAAAGAACTTAATCAGACATACAATCCGAAACTTGTGCAAATTTATCCCCTCCATGTATTTAAAAAGCAAAATTTAAACCCTTTTACCGGAATGTTGTTTAAAAGCGGTGAGGCAGTTGGAAAAGTCATAAGTGTTGCAGGCGGCAGGGTAAAGGTTGATTTTAACAGTGACATTGCCGGAAAGGAGCTGATATACAAAGTAAAGGTAGAAGGAATTGCTGCAACAACCGAGGAAAAAATAAATTATCTGATAGAAAAAAATTTTAACACGACTGAAAATTTTCACTTCAATTTAGAAAAAAGGACTAAAAATGAGAAGGAAAACAATACTCTTAATATAGAGCTCCCAAAAAATATCTTTATTAACGAACTGGTTTTTAAAAAGAAACAAATGTTTGTCCAGGATGTTTCAAAATATCTGGACATAAAAGAGATTGTATTTACAGAGAAATGGAATCATAAGTAAAAATAAATTTAAATTTAATAAATTTAACAATTAAAAATGATAAGCATAGTATATAAAGAAATTTTAGGTGCATTGATTACCATACATGAGGGCAAAAAGGGCGCTATTAAGGGAGAAGAAATAGCAGCATTGCTTAATAAAACAGCAGGTACTATAAGAAATCAGATGCAGACATTAAGGGCATTGGGATATGTTGACGGAATTCCGGGCCCGAAAGGAGGATATATCCCCACGCTAAAGGCATATGAAGCACTTAGACTTGAGCAATCGGAATATTTTATAGAAGTTCCAATGTACCAGAATAATGAAAAGGTTGAGGGCATGATTGTAGAACGAATTATATTTTCTAATGTAAGCGACCCGAAAGAATGCAGATGTATAATCCGGGTTTTAGGAGATACATCAAAAATTCATGAGCGTTCTATGCTTAAAGTAGGTCCGACACCAATAAATAAAATAATGGTTGTAGGAGAAGTAATAGGAAGGAATGATGTAGATAAGGAGGTTTTACTGGCAACAAAAAGCATAGTAAGTATTCCAAGGTATAAAGTCGGCGATATAATTGCCAATCAGAAATTAGTGGTATTTAATCCGAATACGACACTTTTCGAATGCGAAGAAATTTTAATAAGGAACAAAATTGAATCAGCGCCGGTTGTTGAAAACAATAAAGTAATCGGAATTATTTCATTAAGGAATATTGTTAATGCAATAGTTGAAAAAAAAGCAGTTAACATTATAAGTAGTATAATAGAAAGTAATATAATCACTATAAGTTTGAATGCACAACTTGCCGATGCGGTTACAATTATGAAAAAAAACAAAGTAAAGAGGATTGTAATTGTGGATTCAAACACCCAGGAACCAAAAGGAATTATCTCTATGACGGATATTATAAATTTGATGATTGAATAATTGAGTTCTGGTCAAAAGGCAGTAAATTCACCAAAAATTTTATTGTGCTGAGTGGTTTTAATATTGAAAAAACCATTATGAGATTTTTAATTATAATTAAATCAAAATTTAATTAATAAAAGGTCTAAAATTTATTTAAAAATTTATCAACTAAATTTATTCAAATGGCACGATTTTTAGAGGCAGAGGCGAGGATTTTCAAGATGGTTTGTATGAGATGTAATGCAAATAATCCGAACAATGCGGCAAATTGCAGAAGATGCGGAAGCGACAAATTAAGAAAGAAGAATAAAAAGATTATGAAGGCAGCAGGCGGGACAGGTGGTGCCGCAGGTGCTAAAGGTGCTGCTGCTAAACCGGCAGCAGGAGCAAAAGCAGGAGCAAAGAAGTAAAAAGTAAATGTAACTATTCGGAAGGTACAAAATTTATCCGCAGTTTTTTGTATTTTTTTTATTAATATTTTGTAACTACTCACAGGTTAACAAAATTTACCTGTAAAACTTTCAAAAAAATACGAAAAATCAAAAAATTTACCTGTAATTTTTTGGGAGGGTGAGTAGTTACAATATTTTTAAAATTATTTTGAATTGTCGGACCGCATCTGAATAGTTACAAAAAAAATTTTATAAAGTTAAGAGTTATACTGCAAGGTTATACTGCAAAAATGAATTCTCCGGAAATAAAAAAATTTATCAGGGAGAATAGTTCGCTGTTTTGGTGGATTAAGGAAGATGAAAAAGAAAATATCAGCATTGACTTTTTGGTTGAGACAATATTGAATTACGGCGATGAAAAAAGCGTTAAAAAGCTGTTTGATCTGGTTGGAATTGATAATGTTGCGGATATTTTCTATGAACAGACATCGCACAGAAGGGTTAATTATTTTCCACCTGTTGTAAATTTCTTTAATCTGTATTTTAAGAAAAATGTATGTAAAAGTACTAACAGATAAGCAAAGAGAGTTATTGCCTTTGATTAAGATATTTTCCCCGGATTTTTATCTGGTTGGTGGCACAGCAATTGCCCTGCATATCGGGCACAGAAGGTCAATTGACTTTGACCTTTTTACTTCGGAGTCAATTAAAAGAAAAAGCATAAAATATCAGATAAAGAAGAACAGTTATTTGTTGGATAAAATCATACATGAAACCAGTGACCAGATTCATGTAGTTATTAATTCTGTTAAGGTGACATTTTTTAGTTTCCCGTTTAAAATTGAAACTCCTGTTTATTTCAGAGATGTTATAAAAATACCTTGTTTATTGGATTTAGCTGCTATGAAGGCGTATGCTCTCGGTGATAGAGCTAAGTGGAAGGACTATGTTGATTTGTATTTTATCCTGAAATCGTATTATACTGTTGATCAAATATCTGATAGGGCTAAAAACATTTTTGAAGGATATTTTAATGAAAAACTCTTTCGCCAGCAACTCTCTTATTTTGAAGATATAAATTACTCGGAATCAGTTGAATTTATTGGAAAAGAAATTTCAGAAGATGAAATTAAAAAATTTTTAATTGATATGGCAACGACACCTTTTTAATTTGTAACAAACGAATATCTAAATCTCGTTTTTTCTTTTGGCAATTTCGTATAACGGAATGCGGATATGAGAAGTTGCCGTAGGCAATTTGGGAAAAATCGTTAGATTTTTCCTCATATCCGTTGTTATCGGAGTGCGATAGCACCGAGCGGAACGAAGTGGAGCGAGAGTCTGCCGAGGGGTCGCCGAATATATTAATGCAATACATCCGCAATCAAATAATAGTTAATAATGCCTTTATACTTCCCCCATTTCTCAGTAAATTTTCTTACCTCCTCTTCAGACATCAAATTATCCTTATTATAAAAATGCGAAATTGCCTTTCTCGCCCCTAAATCACCCGCAGGATTCATGTTTTCAAACCCGATGGATGTTACAATCACCGTTTCTGCACTCCATCTGCCCAACCCCCTGATTTGTGTTACTCGGTCAATGATTTCATCGTGATTCAATTTTTTCAGGGATTCGGAATCAAATTTATTTTCAGACACAAGTTTTGAAAAATCTATGATGTACTCTGCTTTTCTTCCGCTTAACTTGCATTCTCTAATTTCTTCAATTTTTGCTTCCGAAAGTTTTTTTGGTGATGGAAATTCCCAGAATTCTTGTCCGTCTTTTTTAATGCAATCTCCGAATTTCTGAATCACGCGCCACGTCATAGTCCAAGCCATTCGCAGGGAAATCTGCTGTTGGATTATTGCTTTAATTGTGCCTTCGTAAACCTTGCTGCAAAAATCTGGTTTTAACCCGTAGTGTTTGTTTTTAATTTCCTTTAGCAACGGATCAGATTCCATGAATTTGTAAAGCGGATTAAGATCGTATTCCGTGTTGAATATCCATCTGATTTTATTGATAAGTTCTTTTTGTTCGCTTTCTGTAACTTTTGAATATATTGAAATATCTAATCTTGGGTCGTTTACATTGTCATTTAGGTGGACATCAAAAGGTATCAATTTCTGGTTTCCAATTCTCAAAGCCCTCCTGTAAACGCCATTTTCACAAATTTGCGGCTGCGGATTCTTTGATGAGTATGTTTCCCAATGACTTCTTATGTCGTATGGTGGCTTTGGTTTTATTGTTATGATTTGTTTTTTCATTTTTTTAACACAACATCTTTTAAATATTTCGCGAATTTTTCTGCTTTTTTAAAATCTTTTTCATAAGGTCTGCCCTTGTTTATTCCACCGATATATCTGAAAGGTCCGTAAGTATTAAATCCCCGGTAGGAAAATTCTCCGAGGATATCAAATCCTTTTTCAGTCAATTTCTCCTTTATCTTTCTGTTAAAATCATTGACACACGGCAACCACAGTCCTCCGCTAGTAGAGAAAATAAATGCTTTTTTGTTTTTTAGTACTGGTAATCCATCAATGAAATTTAATAAATTTTCATGAAACTTGCGATGATAAATCCCTGAACCAAAACCAATTAAATCATATTCCTTGAATGTGTTTGTGTCTGCTTCATCCGGTGTCAATAATTTCGCTTCAAGAATGTTTGCCATTTTCTTGGCGATTTTCTCGGTATTTTTGTGGTGAATTGATGTGTAAATTATTAAAGTTTTCATTGTATCCTTTTTTATTTTTTAGCGGCACTTCCTCCGCAAATATATCTCATTTTACACTGCGCGCATCCTTTTTTCCTGCCGAGCATGCTAATGACAAAAGTTAGCAGGAAAACCACAAACGCAATTACGCCGTTTATCTGGAATTCGGGATTCAAATATATCGCCGCAGGAATCCCAACCAGCGGAATTACGGTTAACATTCCCCATGTCGCGCCCGCAAGTTTTTGCCCTAATTCGGAATTGCTGGAATCTTTTTTGAAAAGACATGCCGACCACTTACCCCAGCCGGTGCCGCAGGTTTTTCCATAGTAATAACAATTCGTGCAAAGATGCTTTCGCAGAACAAATCCAAGCATTGCCGCCGCGAACAGCAGGTAAGCAACAGATACTATAGGAATTCCCACCGCAGATAACGCGCTCATTCCGTAAGCCGCCGATCCGAACCAGACCGAAAGAAGCAGGTTGGTAAAAACAACAATCGGCAACGGATATTTTTCAAGTCCTTTTTCGTATAGTTCTTTTTTAGCCATTGTTTCTCCTTAATTTTTATTAAATTTTGAATTTAAATATTTTTTGAAATTGGGTAGACAACCCCGAAGGCAGATTTCCGATAACTATATTATATCCGCAGTTATTATGTATATCCTCTCAATTTGACCGGATATCTGCATTGCGTATATATCTCTAATTTGACATGATATCAGTTATTGTATATATGCTCATTTTGTATATCTTGCTGAATTTTAAATTTTAACGAAAAACCAAACTCATATTTAATTGTAATTGTTTTTCATTTCTTTGCACCCGCATTTTTCGCCTGTTCAAGTGCGATTTCGTTAATTGATGATAATGCCTTGGCTCCCGAAGCCCCCTCAATTGCCTGTGTTGCGATACTCTGCACCTGTAAGTTAGATTTATTTAACTGCTCCATTAAGTCCTTAATCTGACCTGTCTGCTTTGCTGCGGTCTCCTCAAGATGTTTAATCTTTAGTTCGGCAAGTTTTTTCTCACCTTCAATCTCTTTTGCCAAAAGATCCGCCTTCTGTTTAGCACGGTTTTCAGATAATTCAGTTGATTCTTTTTTAGCATCACTAACTGCTTTTGCAAGTTCTCCCGGGAATGACGATGCTTTAGTCCTTATTTCAGCAATTTCTTTTTCCTGTGAGGCAACGGCAATTTCTCTTTCAGATAATTCATTTTCCTGGGATTCTCTTTCTTCTTTAAGGGCTTTCTTTAACGCTGCTTTTTCTTCTCCATAAGCGTCTTTTTCCTTCTTTCTTGATAAAGTTAAGGTGTAATTATATTCCTCCGCCTCTCTTTCTCTTTCTTTTTTAACCTTCTCGTCTCTTTCTTTCACAGTCCTCTGATGTTCTTCCTGTTCTTTTTCCCATTGTGCTCTCATTGCAGTTATCTCTTCTTCAGACGCCTTCTTTTTCCTCTCGTGTGTACTTATGAGATTGCCCAATGTTTCCGCAGCAAGTTTAATGTCATGGATTTCCTCGAGATTCTTTGTTTCTATTGTAATCGCCTCCTGTATCTCCCCCAATTTATTCGCTTCTGATGTTAGTTTATCTGATAAAACACTTAATGTTTTGCTCAAATCAAGTTTAAGGTCGGTAAGCCCTTTTACGATACTCTCAACAGTATCGTTTGAAGTCCTTTCAATTAAAGTTTTTTCATATTTATTTTTCGCTTCTGTTTCTTTGCCCGTGGATTTATCTTCCTGCTCTTTTTCCTTATATTTTGCAAGCAGTTCATCGTATGCCTTAATCATGTCTGTTTTAGTATCCTTTAATGTTAATTTTTGCTCCATTTTAAATTTGATTATTTTAAATTTTATGAATATTTTAAATTTAATTACGAAAACATTATTAAATAAAAGAACTGGTAAAAATTTAATCCTTAATCCTCCATTGCCACAGCCATCAGATACCCTCTCGCCCTTTCTGTCATAGAATACTTATACACAAGATTCCAGAATTGTTCATTATGCCCCGAGACCTTCAGATGGGCTAATTCATGAACCACAACATAATCATGAACAAATTTAGGCATTTTCATCAGCCGGTCAGAAACCCTTATTATTTTATCTTTAGTATGACAATTTCCGAACATCTTTGCATTTTGCTCCGTGCTGTATTCAATTTTATTCCATTTAAGTTCATTGTTAAAGTATTCCCTGTTCAGTTCTTTTGCCGTATTTTCAAGATTCTTGTTTGCATCACCTTCAACTAAATTTTTCTTCCTGTCTGACGCTTCAAATCTCTTTTTTGCCCATTCAACATAATGTTCTATTTTTTCACTGCTCAGACCATTTGAAACATATAATAAAATTTCTCCGTTAATCCTTTTTGCACTTATTGTTCTCCTTCTTTTTGCACTTTTTATAACTTTCACATCCATTTTATAAAACTTTTAAATTTTGCCTTTATTTTTCCCTTTATGCGGGGGATGGGATTTGAACCCACGAATGCTTGCACAACGAGGCCCTGAACCTCGCCCCTTTGACCGCTTGGGAACCCCCGCAACAGTTAAATTTTTAAGTGTAAATTTTTAAATTTCCGGGGTTTACTTTTTTCTCTTTTCGGAGTGTTTTCTCTTTTTTAAAAGAGAAAAGTTCGCCTTCTGAACCTCGCCCCTTTGACCGCTTGGGAACCCCCGCAATACTTAATTATTTTAAATTTTTCTAATGTTTGCTTTTTTCTCTTTTCGGAGTGTTTTAAAATCGCAGAGATTTTAAAATCTCCGAACGGAGTGAGGTAATTTTCTCTTTTTTTATCGTACAGGAAAGTTCGTTTTATTATCCTCACACGGAGACACCGTCACCTCGCTCCTGCTCGGAGATTTTCAAAACTCTCACCTCGCTCCTGCTCGGAGATTTTCAAAACTTCGCGTTTTGAAAATGCGTTTTGAAAAAGACACAAAGGGGAAATACACTCTGTGACTTTGTGGCTTTGTGTGAGCATTTTTTTAAAAGATAGAAGTTCGAAAACTTCGCCTTCTGAACCTCGTCCCTTTGACCGCTTGGGAACCCCCGCAATGAAAATATAAGCTCTAAATTTTCTCCGTTATGTTCTTTATTTCTCCGATTGAATTAACAATGTATGTCGGATTATACTTTCTAAATTCATCCTTTGTATGAGTATATAATATCGCTATACTTCTTATATCAGCCGCATTTGCCGCAATAATATCATTCGGATGGTCTCCAACCATAACGCACCTGTCATTACTTAAATTTAAAATTTCAATCGCCTTTAAAATCGGTTCGGGGTGCGGCTTTAAATTTAACACATCTGTTCCCGTAACAATCGCCCCAAATAAATTTTGCACATTAAGGTCAGTTAAAATTCTCTCTGTAAGTTCCCTTCCTGTTGTTGTTACAATGCCTAACTTAAAATTTTTTGTTTTGAGAAAATTTAATAAATCAATCGAGCCGTCAATTGCATCTACCTTAAATTTCTTTCTCGTTTCCCTGAATATCTCTGTTGCTTTTTCAACTGCTTTTGGAACATCGCTTGTTTTTCTAAATGTTTCCTGATGAGGGATTCCGATTAATTTTTTTATTTCGTCATCCGTAAAATTTAATTTTGTTTTAGCATAAGGTTCTAAAAATTTAAATGCTTCTCTAAATGCTACAATGATTGACGGAAACGAATCAACGAGCGTTCCGTCAAGGTCAAATAAGATTCCGTGTATTTTCGGATTTGTTTGTTCCATTATTCTTATATTATTCTTTTTGTTATATTATATCTGCATTATATTATATTTGCTTTAATAATTGTTATTCTGAAAAATTTATTTATTGCAAAATGATTGTTTTGGGGATTGAAGGAACAGCACATACATTCGGCGTCGGAATTATTAATGATTCGGGAGGTGAGCTCAAAATTTTAGCAGATGTCAGAAAGGTCTATTCTCCTGCAGAAGGCGGTATAAATCCGTATTTTGCAGCGGAATTTATGGCAGGGAATGCCGACATAGCAATAAAAGAGGCGTTAAAAATTTCGGATTTGGACATCAGGGATATTGACCTGCTCGCCTTTTCACAGGGGCCCGGATTGGGACCAGCATTAAGAACGGCTGCAACATCTGCACGAACACTTTCCCTTTATCACAGCATTCCATTGCTCGGCGTGAATCACTGTGTTGCTCATATTGAAATCGGAATTCATCTCGGACACTTGCAGAATCCGTTGATTGTTTATGTATCCGGAGGCAATACGCAAATTTTAATCCGGCGGGAAAATTTTTACGGGATATTTGGCGAGACGATGGATATTGGATTAGGAAATTTGCTGGATAAATTCGGGAGGGAGTTCGGATTAAAACATCCACAGGGTCCAAAGGTTGAGGATCTGGCAAAGAGCGGAAAAAATTTCATTGACCTGCCATATACGGTTAAAGGAGCAAATTTATGTCTTTCCGGATTATTGACAAGTGCAATAAGAAAGAAAAGCGATGAAAATTTTACATACAAAAATTTATGCGATTTATGTTACTCTTTGCAGGAGACCGCTTTTTCTATGCTTGTTGAGGTTAGTGAGAGGGCATTAGCACATTTGAACGCAGAACAAGTATTGCTTACTGGAGGTGTCGGGAATAATAAGCGATTGCAGGAAATGCTGATGCTGATGGCAAAAGAGCATAATGTGAAATTTTTTGTTCCGGAGAATTATTGCTCGGATAACGGGATTATGATTGCTTTGACAGGACTGAAGATGTTTAAGGCGGGAATAAGACAGAAGTTTGAAGAAACAAAGGTTAAGCAGAGGTTCAGGACTGATAAGGTTGAAATTTTATGGGATTAAATGATTAAATTTTTCATGACTGAATTTTGTTGATAATAGTAATTGTTTAATTTCAAATAACACCAAAAAATCTCAAATAACACCAAAAATGGGTGAAAAACAAACCACGAATGTCAAATCATCGGACGAGTTGCTTTATAAAATAGATAAAATACTCGGCAAAGGGAACTATTTCATTGATTACGGTATGGCGTTAGACATTTACGGACTTTTGCCAATGGCTTACGGTGATCTTGTGGATGTTGTGATTCCTGTAGAAACAGAACAACATAAAATAGATAAAATAATGATTAAATTAAAAAAGGGCTTAAAAAGACATGCGGGCTTTACAGTTGCTTTGTCCGGTGAATCAAAGAAAATAAACGACGGCTTAATTTGCGGAACTGTGGTTGTTATACATAAAAGAAAATTCAGAGATGATGACTATGTCCGTGTTACTTATGATAATTTAAAATTAAATCTTGCAAAGCCCGAAAAATGCCTGATTGACTGTCTGGCAAGAGATGATTTTTACAGGAATGAAGTCGGAATTCCCTCACTAATAGAAGGTCTTGAGTTTGGAAATATTAATCAGGATGAATTGTTAAAGATTGCACGGTCAGAAAGAATATATACTTATGTCAGACAACTCATAAAAGATATAAAACAAGGCAAATTTGTTGAAAATGCCGCATAAATATAAAAGTTTATTGTGGGAAGAATCCACTTTCAATCCAGTAAGCGTTTATCAGCCAATAAGGGAGCAGATTGGCTTATCTTTAAGACACATAGAAAAGAATCTGTGGCTAATTGATACTTTAAATGCATTGAATAAATTTTTTAGTGCAAAACTGTTTTTGAAAGGAGGCACATGCGTTCAGTCATATTTGCCATTAAATATGCAGAGATTTTCGGACGATCTTGATTTTAATATAGGTATTCACGATCCGGAGCTGCTTAAAAACATGATTGGAGATATAAACACTAAATTAAAAGAGTTCAAAAAGGCAGATGATATCTACGGGAAATTTATTTTCAGGTCAACAGATACAAAAATTGGTTACACCACCTTTTACAGAATTGTTCCGACGAAACTCGGATTGAAATTACACTTAAAAGAAATGCGGGAAATAATTCCGGGCGAGACCATTAAAGTGCAGATAAATTTTAAGCACGAAATTCCTGCATTTAAATCAATTGAAAAGGAATATTGTTCTTTTATTTATTTAAGTCCGGATTTAAAAGAAAAAGTAAAATTTACACATCTCTCGCCAGAGGATTTGATTGCAGACAAGATTCTCGCAACAGCAAAGTATGAAGAAATCGGATTTGGAAGAGAGCGGTTCAAGGACGTATTTGATATTGGAATGTTACTAAAATACCATGATGTTGATTTTAACATGGTTTATAGAAAATTAGAATATATCTCAGACAAATCAAATATACAGGTTGAGCGACTGATTGAAGCATCAATAAATAATCAAAAGAAAATGAAAAACAAGTTGGTCTTATCGTTAGCAGGATTCAATGCTTTATTGTGCAGAAATGTAAGATTTAATGAGGACTCGTGGCTTAATTTTTGTGATAAAAGCATAGAAAAAATTAAATCATTATTAAAGTAAAATTTTTGTTCCTGTCAAATTTTGAAGAAACAAAAGTAAAACAAAGGTTTAGAACCGACAGAGCTGAAATTTTATGGGATTAAATTTTTAGGAGCAAAATTTATTAAATTTTAAAAATAAAACAATTTCACTTTTTAAATTTCAACAGCCATTTTATCCTTTCTGTTACTTTTTCTTCATCTGCTCTTTTCATCAGGTAGTCCGGATTAAGATTCTTTCCCTGCGCCCTTATAACAACTATTGCTTTTTGTTTATCCTCTTCATACCATACGGATGCCCTCATTATCAGGTAATCTTCCGGGGAACAGACATTCACAGGATAACCGTCAATTTCGGACTTATTTATTTTAATCCCTTCCCTAATTTTAAATCCTGATACTTCGCCAAAGATATGGAGTACAACGCCAGTTTCTTTGTGTATAAACTGCCCAAATGCCAATAATTCCCTTACTTCATTATACTCTTCCGTAGGGTTCCATCCGCTATTTTTCAGGTGTTCAAGTAAATCCAGAGTAACATTATCGGCCATTATAGTAAAATCAATATCATGAGTACTATAAGGGGAATCATAAACGATTGCTGCATATCCTCCGATAAGGGCGTATCTTATCTTCAATTCATCAAACACTCTGCATGTGTCCGCTATTAGTTTTCTTAACTTCATTTTTGAATCTGATCATCTCTTCTACAATATCTATAAAATTATTCAGGGGAATTCTTTTCCTTTCTTCAATTTTTTTATCAATTTTTTCAATATTGTATTTCATTTTGTTAATTGTTATTTTATTTAAATTCATTTAATTTTCTGATTCATTATAAATTACAATCTTTGTTAAAAATAACAGACATGTTGTCCATTAAATTATTATTAAAGTAAAATTTTTTGTTCCTGTCAAATTTTGAAGAAACAAAAGTAAAACAAAGGTTTAGAACCGGCAAATTTGAAATTTTATGGGGTTAAATTTTGTCCAAAAAGGATATTTTAATATTTATACTTTTAATCTAATTTATAATAATTAAATAGAAAATGGATATTTTGTCCAAAAAGGATATTTTAATATTTATACTTTTAATCTAATTTATAAATTATTAAATTTATTAAATCGTAATTATTAATATAAATATAAATTATTAAAAAGTAGAATAATATACAAATAATTAAAAAATAAATAATTAAAAAATTTAAAATGGGTCTGCCGAATATTTTTAAAAGGTTTGCGGAGGTTGTTGCGGGAAAAACAAGTGAGGACAAGCTTATGAAACAGAGGGATGAGATGAAAATCAGGGAAAGGACAATAGACAGAGCAATATCAAAAGTTGGAAATGAAATGATAGATATAGTTAAGGAAGCCAAAAAAGTAAATGATCCTGCGCTGATTCAGGGTCTTGCAGCGAATTATAATGCGCGGCAATGGCAAAAAAATAATTACACAGCACTTAAAAATAATATTGTTCAGGCTAAGATAGATATTGAAAATAAAATTGCCACCCTCGCTGTTATAAAAGAGTTTGGAGTGATGAATAAGGAACTGGGGAAAATAGAAGTTCCGGAATTATCCGAAAAGAAGATAGACAACACATTAAATGGTGTTGAAAATACAAAAGACAAACTTGATGAGCAAACAAGACAAACGCAGGGACTTATGGAAGACATATTCAGTACAACAGCCAAATCCGGAATAGAACTGGACAAAGAAACCACCCTTAATTTCATGGATATGGTCGCACTGCCGGAGGAAGAAGTCATTAAAAAGGTAAGAGAGACAAGTTTTGCAAAATAATTTTTTAAGTGTGATAAATAAAAGAGAATATAAATTTAATGTTTTGTTTGGGAGCAGAAGGTGGTACAAACACAAACTTTGTAGAGTAAAATAATTTTTTTTTCATTTTTTCTTTATAAAATTTTGTTGTTATTACTGATTCAAAAATAAGGAGCATAGTTATTTCTCACAGAAATGGATATAGAATCAGAAATAAAAAAACACAGGGATGCATTAAAATCCGCAGAAATAAAAAAAACAAGTAAGGAACAGGAGATTCCGCTTAAACTTAAATACAAAGAAAATTTAGAGGATATTGTGGATGAGCTTGCGGAAACAGAATGTGAAACAGAATATCTTAAAGAAGCAATTAAAGAATTAGAAAAATTTAAAGGTGCTGAATTTAAATTTATCGGCGAGGAAATTCTTTACAAAAATCTGAAAGATATAAAACACAGATGTAATTTAATGAAAGAAGAATTTAAAAATAAAATTCATAACAAAATGAATAAAATGACCGAAGATACTTCAAATTTGGACTATAAGAACCTGGGCAGAAGGGGCGGAGAAATGTATGAGATGGCAAAAAGGGCATATTCCGAAGGAAGACACGCTGACGCAAAAGATGCGGCAATGAAAGCATTGGATATTCTTACAAAAGCAAAGGAAAAATCGGAAAAAGCTGATATGAATTACTCATTTATAATAGACGGATTTATAAGGGGTTGTATGGCAATAATCGCTCCGGCGGTAAAACCGCCAAAATCACCTGTTATTGAAGGGGGAGGCAGGAATGAAGATGCTCCCGAAACTCCGCCAAAAGGGCCTATAACAGAGAAACCGGATGTAAAATGGAGTGATATTGCCGGTTTGGAAGAAGTCAAAAAAGAATTAAAATTTGCGATTGAAATGCCGATTAAACACAAAGAATTGCTTGAGAGATACAAACTTAAACCATGGATGGGGATACTTTTGTTTGGCCCTCCCGGTTGCGGGAAAACATTACTTTCAAAAGCTGCCGCAAGCGAAATAGATGCTTCATTTATTACGGTTAACATTGATGACATAAAGGCCAAGTATGTTGGTGAAGCAGAAAAAAACATTGCAAATGTATTTGAAAATGCAAGGGAACATAAGCCGGCAATTATTCTTTTTGATGAAATTGACGCACTTGCAAGGGCAAGAGGAGAAGCCGATGAATCATGGGCGAGGGGGGTCTTAAATATTCTCTTAACTCAGTTAGACGGGTGGGGGACAATGAAAAACGAAGGCATTTTAGTTTTGGCCGCAACAAACAGACCCGAAGATCTTGATGAAGCGCTGCTTCAAAGATTTCCTTTAAGGATTTATATTCCCCTGCCTGATTCCGAGTGCAGGAAAAAAATATTTGAAATAAACCTGAAAGGTGTTCCGGCAGCCAATATCAGTTTAGATGAGCTGGCAGGAAAAACGGACTTGTGCAGTGGAAGAGAGTTATCCCAAATTTGTACTGATGTTAAAAATAAGGCAGTAAGAGAAGCAATTGAAAAAAATAAAAAGGAAGGGGTCCCAATTACAATGAAACATTTTGAAGATTCAATTGCAAAGAGAAAGCCAAGTATAGGTAAAGAAGAAATTGAAAGATTTTTGAAACTCAAAGAAGAATGGTCAAACGTATAAACTGATAAGATTTAAAGTAACTAAAATCCCGAAAACTGAAATTGAAATGCAGATTTGAAACAGGATTTTGTACGGATTTATAACCTGCAATTTCGGGAAATTTTATTTGTATTGTTCTCATGACAATCCTGTTTATTTGTCCGGATAAAACAAAGATTAAGGAGAGGGTTAAAACTGATAGTGCTGAAATTTTATGTGGCTAAGTTTTTGGTGACCAGTTCAAAATGAATATTTTGTCCAAAAAGGATATTTTAATTTTTATACTTTAAATCTAATTTATAATAATTAATAAAAATCAAACAAATAAAAATGAATATACTGAATGTGCTTTTGGGGAGAAAGAGTATAGATAATATATCAATGGACGAACTTGAAAATGAAAAAATCCGTCTCAGTGTGGAAGAAAAAAACCTCTTGTCCAAAAAAGATAAAATTATAGAGGTAGTGGAAAAATTGCTTCAGGAAGATGCAAAGGCGATATCAGAAATGGAGAAAGGCGTAATTAAAAGGAAACTGAAGGAGAAAGATAATGAAATGAGGGATAGGAAGATAAAACTTGAAGAAATATCCCAAAAGATACTTGTAGTTGATGGATTCATAAGAATCAAAAAAGAAGAGAAAAAACTCAAAGAAAAAGGTTTGTGGCAAGTCATATCAAAGATGTCCATGAGGGAACTTGAAGAGACCATAGTGAAGAGAGAAATAAAAGATGATGAAAGAAAAGAGATGCTGAAAAACATATTGTCTATGGTGGATGAAAGATATTAAATTTAAAAAAATGACATCTCAGAATTTACAAAAATTACGGCGGGAAATTAAGGAAATATCTGAAAGGGGCCTGATTAAAGATGCGATACGAGCCGGAAAATTTTCCGGTGTGGAAACGTTTGAACAGGGAATTGACTTAATAAATTTTGTCCTGAAAGTAAATAAACCGGCAGAAAGCAGTTAAAAAAATAAGATGCAGGGGGTTGGAGAAATACCGGGACTGGTCTGTAAAAACTTTGACGACAACAACACTGATTATGTAATTGTCGGGGGCTTCGCAGTAATATTTTATGGAAATCCCCGTACAACAATGGATTTGGATGTTGTAATGCAGATAAATGCAGATAATTTTTCGGAGATAGAAAAGCCGGTTAATTTTTTAGCGGGAACGGATTTTTTGCAGACATATCTGATATGATTGATGCATTTAAAGAACATTCTTATTGCACTATAGAACACAAAAAGACAATGTTCCGGATAGATATAAAGGGAGTATATGGCGAGATGGATAAAAGAACAATTGCAAACAAAAGAGAAATTAATTTTCAGGGAATAAAGATGTATGTTGCATCCCCGGAAGATACGATTATAAACAAACTTATATTCGCGAGAGAACAGGACATAAAAGACGCAATTGGAATTTATGTGAGGCAGGCGGGAAAATTAAATGAAAAGTATATTGAAGAAAATGCGAAAAAACAGGATGTATATGATGAATTGTTAAGCATTAAAGAAAAAATCGGGAAATACTGGAATAAAACGGATGAAAAATGAAAAAATATGAACTCCTCTTAATAATAAAGAAAAACCAAAGATACAATGAACACAAAAAATAAATTCAAACTAAATTCAGGAAATGTATTGATTATTATTGCAATATGTATTTGTCTTATTGGAATATCATCGGCAGAGGACTGGGAAATGCAAGGGCATGATTTGGAACATACAGGAGAAACATCAGATGTAATTGAAAATCCGGAAGATCTGGAATTGAAATGGAAATTTGAAACCGGAAGTGCTGTGTCTTCATCACCCGCAATTTCAGGAAATTTTGTTTATGTTGGTTCTTGGGATAATTATGTTTATTGTCTGAATAAAAACACATGGGAACTGCTCTGGAAATTTAAAACCGGAAGTGATGTGGGTTCATCACCTGCAATTTCAGGAAATTTTGTTTATGTTGGTTCTACGGATAGTTATGTTTATTGTCTGAATAAAAACACAGGGGAACTGCTCTGGAAATTTAAAACCGGAAGT
>JAGWDQ010000069.1 GCA_018260615.1 Candidatus Altarchaeum sp. | reverse complement strand
AAAAGAAGGGGTTGAAGCGTTCATGCGAGAATCCAACGGAGTTCTGACGCTATAGCTAAAGAATGTGTTAGATAAAACAGTAGTGAGTGTCGCACCCACTGCTCATGTTTATCCAATCCCGGAAGATAAAATCCCACAAGATCAAAAAAGTCTAGAAGCATCTAAAGATACATTTTCTGCGTTTAATTATTATGTCGTAGAACTAGGATTGAATGTTCTTTTGGATAAGGGGGTAAAAATCACAAAACTGCTTTTTGAAGTTGATTTAAAGTGTGACCAAGATAGGATAGATGTAACCGCTTATGATATTATGCCTGATGATAGAATCAAAAACATTAAAATTGTGGATGGAAAAATAAGTGTAGGTATAACAAAACTGTTGAAATTTTTACCTGCACCACTTGGTCAAGTAATGCCAGACGTGCTTGACATTAATATAAGTCGAGAATTCAAATGGGGTTTTGATAAATATGAAATTGATGCTGCGGGAGAGAAGGATTATCGTATTTATTGGAAAATTTATGATACAAACGTAGCCCAGGGGTTTAGTCCTAGAATGATTATTAAAGCCAAAAAGGGAGTGAGCGAAATAACTGGAACTGTGAGTTGCACATATAAACTTGAAAAATGGTTTGGTTTGTCTTGGGTGGAAATCAAATCTGAAGATAAGGAGATTAAAATTTGGCCATTGTAAATACTTGAGTTCATATTTGAAAGAAGAATAGAGTATATCCTCTATAAGAGGGTAGAAAATATCAAGGGAGAGTAAAATTTAAAATTATTGTGCGGTGGATAATACATGACAGGTGAGATAATTAAATCGCCTGCGTTATACGTCATATAACAAAAGGATATACGCAGCGGACTTTGTCCTTGCCCTTCGGGACATTCGCTTTCGGCGAACGTCGTATATCCGCCATCCGTTATATGAAATTCCGAACCCCACATTTAAAAAAATGCAAAAATTTTAAAATAGATAATAAAAAATGAAACAATCAAAAAATTTTAACGGGAAAGGATGTCTTGATATAGAAAACAAGGTATCTGACTCTCGGAAAGAATATATTAATGAAATTGCGAATTATACCGTAGATATTGGTACAGAAAACAAGGTATCTGACTCTCGGAACCGTAAAAAGGTGGTCCACATTGGGATTCTTCTTGAGGATAACAAGAAAGATAAGGATTGGATGCGGAAGACATTATCTTCCGATTCCAGTCTGGATTACATGATCGAACCGCGCAGCGTGGATGACGTGTTCAAGTACATCCGGCATCTCAAGCGTCAGGGCAAGCGCATCGGCAAGATGGTGTTAATGGGACACGGCAATAAAATCAACCCTCATATCGGGAGGATGCAACCAGCCGATGTAGATATCTATGCTATGGCTCGCCAGCGCAAGAGGTACAAGACGAACTATGAGGACACCAAGAAAAATATCAAGGTATTGCGGGCACAGTTAAAATCGGCAGAGGATACAAAAACGAAGGAGAAATTGCAGAAGATGCTCGGGGAAGAGCGTGAGTTCTTAGTATTTTCGCGCGACAAATACGATGAAAGCGTTAAAGAACTCAATTTGTTTAAGGAACTATCTGGCGCAATGGACAGCAACGCGGTCATCGGACTGCTCAACTGCTCCGCAGCCGGCAGTGCAAAGGGCAAAGAGATGATGCGCAACCTCGGCAAAATATTTCTGAGAGAGCGCGGTGGGCGAGTCGTTGGTTGCACAGGAAATATTTGGACTATCCATGCCTATCCAGTCATGGCTTGGCTAACTGACACTGATGACATCACTGTCAAGCCTTGGGGTGAATGGGTGAACTATAATGTGCGACCGTCGAAGGTCTCTCATTGCAATGGCTATAATCATGATATAGACTGTCAGTGTGGATGGGGGATACAAAGACAGAAGAAATAAGGCAGTCCTATTTAATAATACCTGTAATGGACAGATAACATGTTACAAAAGACTAACATCAGCATTTTGGGATTCTTTTACAACGAAACCGTTATATATGAGCATCTAATGGGATAATTTTGGTGGGATTCGGAAAACTCTGCGGTCGCTCCTTCATCGCTCCCTTGCCCTTCGGGCCATATAACACGGGCTATACGGCTTCGCTACGCTTCGCCCAAATCGGCTGTCGCCGACTTCGCATAGCCCGATTCCGTTATATGAAATTCCGAATCTGCCCGAAAAAATATTTGAAATATACAAATCATTAACTATTCATAAGGTATTTTTAATATATTTTAAATTTCCTCTATAAATCTAAAAAAATATCTCAATTTTTATTTTTTGTGTGCAATGATTAATTGTTTCCTGAAAGTTTTAACTGAAAGTTAAAAAATAAATTTTATTATGAACGTTAAAATCCTTGCTATTGTTTTAACATCTTTTTTGTGCATTTTGCTGTCTGTGGGAATTGTCTTTGCCATTCCAAATCCCGCATCTGTTTATTGTCATGAGCTCGGAGGAACAATAGAAATAAACAATACACCTTTGGGAGAGCAGGGATTGTGTGTAATAAACGGAAACAAATATGATGAATGGAAATTTTTGGAAGGAAAAGTCGGACAAAATTATAGCTGGTGCGTCAAAAATGGTTATAAAATAGAAACATTATGTGATGGAAAGTCGTCGTTTTCTTATTGCAGAGCGATCTGTGTATTTCAGAATGGAAGTAAGAGGGATATGGGCTCTTTGATGAATTTGTATGAAAAAATTTATGGAAAGCAAATTGACCCTGATAAAAAGGAAATAATACCAGAATCTGAATCTCCCGCAATAACGCCAAAGTCCACACACGGTGGAGGAGGAAAACAAATAATCCTGCAAGCACAAGGACAAGCACAACAGGATAATTTGCCGGATTATTTTGACTGGAGGGATGTAAATGGAACAAATTTTATGACGGGTGTTAAATATCAGGTTGGCGGAACATGCTGGGCTTATGCAGTTATTGGAACTGTGGAAGCAAAATATAATATTGAGCAGAATATTTCAAATTCATCTCTTCATCTTGACTTATCAGAAAGAAATTTAGCGAGCAATAATCCTGAGTGCGGATGCGATTATTGCGGAGATTACGATAAAGGCGGATTGCTTGTCTCCCCTTATAATTACATAAAAAATGTCGGAATAACAACAGAGCAATGTTTTCCAAATACAAACGCAAATTCATATCCTTCATCTTGTAGTGAAAGGTGTTCAAACTGGACAGAAAATTTATACAAAATTAATGACTATGATGTTTTTTCTACTAACAATAGAACATACATAAAGAAAATGCTCATCGAAAACGGACCTTTAACAGTTGGAGTAGATGCGGGTTGGCAGAGTGATAGTCAGGGCATATTATATTGCACAAGTGATTTTCAATGGTTTACTCATGGGATGGTTTTGGTAGGATATAATGATACGGGACAATACTGGATATTAAAAAATAGCTGGGGAAATTGGGGGCATAATGGATATGGCTATATTAAATATGATAATTGTTTAGTAGAATCAAATGTTCAAAAATTTGCTTATCCCAAAAATGGAACATTGGGAAATTTTTCCGGATTGCAAAATTGTTCAAATTTTGTTACTGTATGTAAGAACGGAACAGGTGATTCGGAGACGATACAAAATGCAGCTGGAATGACTTGCAGCGGAGGAACAATTTTTATCAGCAATACTAATAATTCAACTTCATTTAATGAGGAAATTGAGCTCGTAAAGGATAATATAATTCTTGATTGTAATAATGCTGTCATTGACGGAAATAATGTGAAAGGCATCGGAATGTGGATTATAGCAAAGAATACAACTGTTAAAAATTGCATCGTTAAAAATTTTGTTTATGGAATGGTTTTGGATACATCCTCAAGTGATAACTTAATAAACAACACCCTGACTTCAAATGATTACGGAATTTATGTATTTAATTCAATAGGGGTTAATAGCTTAATAAACAACACCCTGACTTCAAATACTTATGGAATATACCAAAATAACAATCAATATTATTTCAATGAAATTTTGAATAATGAAATTTTGAATAACGCCGTTGGAATTTTTTCCAGTTCGTCATATTTGATAATAAACGAAAATACAGTTTGTGGCAATACACAATTAAATTTTAATTCAACAAACTGGCAGTCAAGTTACGGATATAATAATACCTGTAATAATGCCAATGAATGGAAGGATACAGGCATTGAAAAAGGTTGTAGATACACATGCGAGGGAATTAATTGTGATGCAGATGATGATTATTATGTTAATTCTTCAATTTGCGGCGGAAGTGATTGCAACGACAATAATCCAAACATAAATCCGGATACAAAATGGTATGTTGATAATGATAACGACACTTATGGAAATGCAACAAATTATACGATCGGTTGTATCAAACCCACCGGAAATTATGTAAGTTATGGTTTAGGATTAGATTGTGATGACAGTAATGCAAGCATAAATCCGAACAGGCAATACGACTTTGATAATAGCGGAGTAGTTGATATTTTTGATGCCGTCTCAGGACTTGAAAATTTAAGTTACGGAAAAGAAATTTATAATGTTGAATCGGGATGTTCCGATGTAAATAAGAATGGAATAATTGGCTTAACTGAGATATTTGCATTGGTTGAAAAAATTGGCATGGAAAATCAATAAAATTTAAAAAAGCAGGTTAAATTTTTCACAGGTTCCTTTATACTTTCCTCAAACTTTATTTAAACAACATCTAAATTTATAAATTTAATAGCAAAATAAATTATTATAATTATAAGTGATTTCGCTTTGTTGTTTTTTATTAATTTATTTTCAAAAATTAAATTGTTAATATAAAAATGTTAGCTGAATTATCAACTGAAGCGAATAGAACAGAACAAATATGGCTCAACTTCAACAGGGAATTAAGTAAATTGTGTCACATTGCTAAAAACCTGTACAATGAAGCTGTCTATATTATCCGGCAGGAATTCATTAAAACAGGGAAGTGGATAACATATAGTCAATTGTATTATTTGTTAAAGAATAGTGAGAATTTTAAACAATTACCTGCTGCGACAGCACAACAAATTTTGATATTGGTTGAGAAAAACTGGAAAACGTTCTTTAAGGCAATGAAAGAATACAGAAAACATCCTGAAAAGTTTAAAAGCAAACCGGCACTACCCGGATACAAACCTAAAAACGGTGAATTTATATTGTTGTTTACAAATCAGCAGATTAAAATTAAATCAAATAAAGTTGAATTTCCTAAAAAAATAGATATTGAAGTTAAAACACGATTGCCTGATGAAACATTTCTTGGAACTTCATCCATTGTTCCAAAAGGTGTTGGCTTTATGCTCAATATTGTTTATAAAAAGGCAATTAAACCGTTAATAGAAACAACTAAAAATATTTTGGGAATTGATATAGGACTTAACAATATCGTAACTATTGCAGATAATATTGGTAAAATGCCAATTATTGTCAAGGGCGGAATTGTTAAGTCAGTCAATCATTTCTACAACAAAAGAAAGGCAGAAATACAATCAAACTATGATTTGAGCGGAATCAAAGGACGGACAAAACAACTGAACAGATTATTGGTAAAAAGGGATTTTAAAATAAAGGACTTTTTTCATAAAGCAAGCAGAAAAATTATTGCTGTTTGCAAGATGAATAGCATAGATACAATAGTAATCGGACACAACAATGACTGGAAGCAAAAAATTGATATCGGCAAGAAGAACAACCAAAACTTTGTATCTGTTCCTTTCAATAAACTGATAGAAATGCTCAAGTATAAAGCAGAGGAGGAAGGAATCAAAACAATAATTGTTAATGAAGCACATACATCTAAATGTAGTTTTTTAGATGATGAAACGATAAAGCATCATGATAGGTATTTAGGAAAGAGAATTTGCAGAGGACTATTTAAAACATTCTCCGGCAAAATCATAAATGCTGATGTAAATGGTGCTTACAACATAATAAAGAAAGCATTTCCAAATGCGTTCGCAAATGGAATACAGGGTGTCGGGTGTCATCCGGTTAGATTAGATGTCTATTGAAAATTTAACAAATTCGCCTTCTGAAAAGAAAGCGAAATCACTCAATTATCCTAATTTTGTATGGATAGCAAAGATATAAATTAAAATGGAATCGGTAACAATTTCTCTAACAGAGGAAATAAGTAAAAAGCTTAGGTATATAACTTCCGCAGAGCAAATTTCTTTATATGATGCAATCAAGACGGCAGTAAATGAATATTATCTTAAAGGCGTTAGGGCCCAGATAGAGTCAGAATCCATCCAGCGACTGTATTCCGAAGATGTTATTGATAAAGAAATATTGTTTAAGTTACTGCCAGCAAAAGATGCAGAAGCAATTATAATCGGTGTTGATTCCGCTAAAAAAGCATATCCGGCTGCAAAAAATGTATGGAAAAAGGCAAACATTAATATTTGATTCTTCTACGCTTATTGGGTGTGAGAAGGCAGAAATTTTCAGTAATTACTCCGAAAAATTGTCTGCATATTTTGAATTGTGCATATGCAAGGAAGCGTATGAAGAATTACGGAAAGGAAAATCAAAAGAGAATATGCGAATTCAGAATCTCATTAAGTCAAATACAATTTCAATTTTAAATGATGCAAAGGTCTCAACTGCTGCATGTGAGACGGCAAATAAATATAATTTAGATCTTGCAGATGTATCCGGATTGATTCTCGCAAAAAAATTAAATGCTTTGCTCCTGATTGATGACATAAAATTTTTCAGGCAGAAATTCACGATAAAGGAGACCATTTTGGATTATGACAACTATCTCCCTTTTTCTTTTATTCTTCTAACTCTCTTCAAGCTAAAGCTAATAGATGACAACACAATGAGAATGTTGTTTTGTGAAATCATAAAGAAAAATAATTGGAAAAGGTCAGAAGTTGAAAAAGCCGCAAACGAATTAATACATATTGAATTAGGATACTATGTAGTGTGTCATGATGTAATAACCAAAAAAGAGATTCATGAATTAAAATGATGCCAATCACTCCGAAATTTCCGGGGGTTCTTTTACACTTCTATTAAATTTTTATTTATGTTTCCGGGGTAACGGTTTTGCAATCAAACGGAGATAACAATATGTGTGATAATTCAGCTGGATGGAACGATAAAGATGTTGCAGGATGTAAAATTTCGTGCAATTGTAAAAAAATTTGATTTGACAGCAATAACAAAGTTGATATTTTTGATGCGGTTGCAGCACTTGAAAATTTAAGTTATGGAAAAACAATTTATAATGCGGAGTTGGGATGTTCCGATGTAAATAGGTCTTGTGGCAATCAGATTCCAAAAAGGGAAAAATATTTTATTCTTCCTATAATTATG
>JAGWDQ010000068.1:31235-61741 GCA_018260615.1 Candidatus Altarchaeum sp. | reverse complement strand
CAGGATATGTAACCTATACTTACAATGTAACAAATAATGGCTGTATTAATTTAACAAATATAAGCATAACAGATAATAAATGCTCTAATGTTACTTGTCCAAATACAACAACATTGGCAGTAGGAGCGTCAATGAATTGTAATTGCACTGCTTTTATTAGCGAAAATACTACTAACAAAGCTTGTGTTTATGCTACACTTCAGAATGAAGCTTCAGGAATATGGAGATGTACAGAAGCAACGGTGAATGTGACGGGCGGATGTATTAATAACAACAGTTGTTTATCAAATCAAATCTGCAACCTAACAACACAGGCTTGCCAAAATTTAATATGTGCAGCAGGATATTTCTCACAAAATCACACATGTCAACGAAATGTTTCATATTGCTTTAATAATAGTGAATGTTTAGGTAATCAAACTTGCAACCTAACAACACACAGTTGTGAAAATTTAGTTTGTCCCGCAGGACAGCAAGCACAAAACCATCAATGCGTTCTAGTAGGAGGAGTAACAGGTGGTAGTGGAGGTTGCACAACATGTGCTCCACAGCCGTATGGAGGAATTCCAAGTGGACAAGTAACAACAACTCACCAAATTTCAACAACAATTCCTGATACAACAACTCCCGGAAGTCACTGCTTCAAAACAGAATGCACAACAAACACTTATCAGGACGGAAAATTAACAGCAAGCACTACAAAGAACATACCAGTTGCAGCAGATATATTGTTAACACTCCCAGATGACAGTGATGTGATTGTTCACACATATCCAAACGGTGAAATTTGTTATGACTTTGGATGCGGAATTTATACAATAACTATTCCAAAAGGCGTCTGTGGAGATGAATACAGCAAGACGATAACGACAACTTACGGAAAACTTCACATAACACCATCTGACTTAACAAAAGCAAAAATCAATGAAACGCTAACATACATTATAAAAGATGACAGCGGAAATGCAGTTAAGGATGCAAAAGTAACTGTCACATTGCCTGATGGAAACATGGTAAAGACCTCTGACTATAACGGAAAAGTAATATTTAATGTCGGAGAAAAAGAAGGAAGTTATACATTGACTGCATCAAAGGACTGCTATGAAAACGAGACATTAACCGGAACGATAGTAATGCCAAAATTAGTAATCACATGCGATTCACAAGTTAATGTAAATGAAACACTATGTTGTTATGTTAAAGATCAGGACGGAAATGATGTTAAGGATGCAAATGTTAAATTGACAACACCAGGCGGAGAAACATCTTTAATTTCGGATGCAAATGGAAAGGTCTGCACGAATGAAACAGCAATTGCCGGAGATGTTACAGCAACAGCAAGTAAAAAGGGCTATGGGGACTCAAACATTGCAACAGGTAAAATTAAAGAAGTAGCAGAAATTATCTGTCCGAAGGAATGCAAATGCGGATGTGAAGAAGGAACAATACAATGTAAGAAATGTCCGGAATGTAATATCTTTGGATTGCCCTGCTGGATATTGTTGCTATTACTGGTATTAATAGCACTTTTGCTTTTCCTCTTATTGAGAAAGAAGAAAATTTATGCAGACGAAGAATCCGTAAATAAAGCAATTAAAGAAGGACAACTTGAAAACATGGCAAACAAATACGGCAAAATTTATGTCTCAAGAAAGATGTATGATAAAATACAGGGAATGGACACAGATGATAAAATAAAGAATAAATTTGAATTTGCAGATTTAGACGAAAAAGGCGAAAAATATCGGCAAGAATGCGGCGATGAGCATGTTGCAAGAGCAAAACAATTTAATGTTGACATATTAACCGCTAATGATGAAACAGCAAAGAAAGCAGAAGAAAACAAGATAAAGGTAAAGAGATACGAAGAAATTTAAGAAAGACGGGGTTAAAATTTTTATTTCCCCTTCTTTATTTTTCTTTTTTTTAAATTTTAATTAAAAATATAAATGGATATTATTTTTGTAATATTAGTTGCGGTTGCACTATCCGGAGGGATTTTCTTTTTGATTTATCAGTTAGTATCCCTGCCTATTAGAACTTCTGATCCCTCAGATAAAAGTGCAATAAGATATTGTAAGACAAAAAGTTATTTTAGAAGTGGAGAAGCCCCTCCATCGTTTTTCGGAGAAGATCTGGTTAAGACAATGGAAGAGAAAGGGGCGCAAATAATTGCTGAAGATATGGTGTGTATCGGAAAAAGAACGGATAATTCCTTTGTCTCTTCACCACTTCTTTTATCTTATTTCTCCCAAAAAGGAGAAAGAAAAACAGAAATAAAAGTAATTAAAAACGGAGCATGTTTAAAAGAAGATGGTACTTCTTATCACCCCAATCATTTTCACTATCGAATTTTTGATAATGCAATATTCTTTCACAGAGGTGATAATATAACCTATTATCTGCGCGGTTCCTGGTATTTGAAGAAAAAATTCAAAAAGAGATTTGATAAAGAATGGAAAGAAGGAACTACTTTAGACGAAAAAATTTTCCCGGAAACAGACAAATTACTTGTTGAATTAGATTATCACAGATACGAAAAAGCAAGGAAAGAAGAAATTGAAAAATTTAAAAAAGAAGCAAAGATAGAAAATTAAAAAGTTATTTCAGATGGAAGTTTCTATTCAATTACCTTTATATGCGATTGCGATTGTCGGAAGTTTCCTGCAATTTCCTTTTGCACAGATATTTAAATTTTTAGAAGGTTACGGTAAGGATGTTATACATTCGCACAACGAAATAAACAATATACAGTGGGCGTGGATAATATCGCTCCTTTCATGGATTATCTGCATCGTGTGTGTGGGAACTGGATTGTCATTATATTTTATAGAACCTTTGATTGGAAAATATCTTCTTGAAAATATTGCCGGAGCTCTTCTTTTACTTTTATGTATGAGTTCCCTCGGTGCAGTTATATCTGTATTAAAGTACTGTATTTTTTTACGAGAAGCTTATATTCATTAATATACTCTTTCTTCATAAGCCATTTTCATTCTAATCGCATCTTCTTCAATATTCGGACTCTCGGAAATTACAACACCTTTGGCATTGAACTCCTTCAGCGCCTTAATCAGTTCCTCATATTTAAAATCCGAATCCTCTAAATTCAAATGGTTTTTTTCTCCCTTTCCACCATACGCAATTCCCGAAACATGTATGTGCATCTGTTGCAATGCGACTTTTCCCAGATTTTTTTCTATCATCTCTAAAATTTCGCAAAATTCAGAGTAAGAATTAAATTTCCCGTTTTCCCGCGCATGAATATGTGAAAAATCAATACAGGGAAGCACATTTTCCAGTTCGGCTGAAATTTTTATTACTTCTTCAAGATTTCCCCATTGTGTTTTCTTTCCGGTTGTTTCGGGTCTGAGCCAGATATCATTACTTTCGTCCTTTAAAATTTTTTCTGTGTTCTTTAATGCCCGTAAGACATTATCATAAGCCCTGTCTTTATTTTCGTTTATGTAATATGCAGCATGAAAAACAATACTCCATATACCGCATTCCTTTGCTATCCGTGCTGTTTGTAAAATCCTTTCAATACTCGCGTTTATTTTATCTTCGCTATCTGCGTTTAAATTTATATAATAGGGACAATGAGCGGTAAGCACAACATTATTTTTCTTTGAAATTTCTTTAACATCCTTCGCAATTTTGCCATCTATATTTACACCTCTGACAAATTCCAGTTCCATCGCATCTAAATTTAAATTTCTGACTTCTATTATTCCGTTGCTCGTATTTCTGTTTTTGGTGCTCAGCGGAATTCCGGCAGTTCCGAATAACAAACCATCCATTGCTTTAGTGTAATTTTTCTCTTTTTGAAATTTTATTTATAATTTTTCCGGTCATGAATTTTCCAATACCTAAAACCATACCTTTAGACATTATCACGAGCAATGTATTTTCTTCAAAATTTATTTTTTTTTCAGTATAAATTTTATATCTCTCTTTACCGGATTCCGCCTTTGTGCCATAGTAAATATCCCATCCCTTCATAAAATTGAGCGCATCTTCCTGATTTTCAATCTCAAAAATATTATCGGCCGGATTAATTAAGTCCGCAAATTCCCGGGTGGGAACAAATATATTTTTGTCCGGTTTCCCGATATTTAATCCGATAGATAACATTCTCAAATCAGCCAAATTTAAATTTGCAGGTGTTCCATTGTAGATAAAGACCTTGTTAAATTTATCAACAAACAGAGAAAATTTATCCGTTTCAAAATGTCCTTTAAAATGAGCCGCGCAGTTCTCTATTAATCCTATTTCATTCCTGTTGGGTTTTCTGAATTTCATATCTTTTATATTAAATTTTCCTCTGCAAAATTTACTCCGTTCCTGAAGATTTCAGTTCCAAGCGGAAAAACACCCTTGTTTTTGGATCTCCACAACGGGTTATTTTCAGGGCAGTTATATGCTTCCGGATGCGGCATCAGTCCGAAAATCCTTCCTGTCTTGTCGCAAATTCCTGAGATATTTTCAATTGAGCCATTGGGATTGTGAGGATAGTCCGCAAAATTTCCGTTTTCATCCGCATATTGCATAACAATTTGTTCGTTTTCTTTAATTTTCGCCAGAATTTTGTTTTCACAGGAAAATTTTCCCTCGCCGTGCCTGACCGGAAGAAACAACTTATGTAAATTTTTTGTCCACACACATTTTGATTTTTCATTGACTCTTAAATAAACCCATCTGTCCTCAAATTTTCCGGAATCGTTAAAAGTTAATGTCGCTTCCTGTGTTTTATGGTGAGCAGTTCCGGGAAGTATTCCGGATTTAACCAGAACCTGAAATCCATTACAAATTCCTATTATTAAATTTCCAGCATCTATAAATTTATAAATTTCATCCGTTTTAAATTTGAGCTTGTTTGCCAAGACCTTGCCGCTTGCAATGTCATCGCCAAAAGAAAATCCGCCGGGAATTACTAATATTTGATAATTCATAAGGCATTTTGTCTTATTTAAAAGGTCGTTTATATGCATGATTTCTGCATCGGCATTACATTTTTTCAGACAATAAGCGGTTTCATTCTCACAGTTAATTCCATAGCCCGAAAGAACAATTGCTCTTACTTTTTTCATTTCGGATTTATTTGAAATGCACTAATGGAGCGAGTGTATAATTTCATTTTAAAAATTTAAACGAATTAATTGTTTTTCATCACCTTTCGCATTTTCAAGATATTCAAATGCCTTTTTTACTTTTTCATCAGCGAATTGAATCCTTGAATGAAACTTCATTTTCTCCAAAACAAATTTTTATGTTTAATCCGCTCTTTCACACTTTCCGGGTAATATGTCCATCCGATTTTTCTCTCTTTATCCACAGCGATTTTTTGTGACTCCGACAGATAATCAATTATTGTACAATATGTCTGATATGAAACTTTTTCCGGCAAACTTTCCCATAACTGCTTCTTTTTGAACTCTCCGCTGTGTTCTCGTATTATTTCTTCAACTATTAACACCTCATCTAATCTCGGGTATTGAGATATTTGGGTTTTCATTTTCAGAGTTATATAAATCAACCTTAGATTTATATTTGGATTTAAAGTCATTAAATTATTTTGCAAATTATTGCAGTAGAGGTTTTATGCCTCTACAATCTTTCTGATTTCTTCTGCCTTAATAAATGCAATATCCACACAGTGGTTTATTTCTTCCATTGTCCATTTTCCGGTTCCTCCTTTTTGCATCGCGTTTATTGTATCTGTTGTTGTAACTGTCAGTCGTGCACTCATTGCCGTTTCTTCATCCGAATTAAGGTCAAGTAAAATTTTATTATCAATCTTTCTAAATGTTACCGGAATTGCAACTTTTGTAATCGGAAGTCCTCCGATAAATTCATTTCTTATTATCTTTCCATCTTCGTATTTCGGAAGTTTTGTATCAAGTAAGGCGGTCATTGCAGCAATTCCGCTTGCATCTATTAAATTTCCCGCATCATTTATTATATGAATATCTATAATTACCATCCAGACCTTTTTTGTGGTTTTTCCATTGCTATCAACGGATTCTGTATTTGGTACTACCAATTGGTTTGTTGCTATACATTTTGATTCTCTTATTCCTCTGTCTACAACCCTTGCCAGTTCTATTGCTGCAGGTGTAGGCGGACCTGAATAAAATGAAGGGGATGCAATGGGCCTGAATTCGGCACCAACGGTTATAACCCCTTCGTCAGGCGTATCCGGAAACGGATTCCCGACATCTATTTTTACTCCTGCAAGTACCTCAGTATCACCGATTTTTACATAAGCGGAACCCTCGGCCTTTCCTTCAACAAAGCCCCTCTTTATTGAAATTTTTCTGTATTCATCAAATTTCCTTTCATCTATTCTTTTGTTGTTTTTAATAACATTAAGAACATAGTCCTTTTTTAGTTGTGCTTCAACATCCATCTTTTATGATTAATTTATAATTTGTAATTTTAAACCTTTTGTTTTATTATGCCTCTTCTCCACCCCCATATTGCTAATCCTCCTATACACACAATAAGAACAAACAAAACGCTTGTTATGAAATTGAACGGAACATTAAAATTTTTATCAAAGAAATACTGCAATACAAACGGCGTAAATCCCAATATCACACTCAATCCAAGTCGTTCAAGTGTCTCAATTTCATCCCTTTTCGGAAAAATTGCAAGTGTCAGACAAAATCCGCTAATCACTACAATTCCTATAATTATTACTGCGCCGTAAAGGACTTCAAATACAGTCATCGGGTCGTGCAAAAATGCCATTTTATCTTTATTAAATTTTTGTTATTTATTTTTAAATTTTTAATTAAAATTACGAAACAAATTAAAAGTCCATAAATAAATTTTAAATAAAATAAACAGACCAATGACCAGAGAAACATTAAAGCAAATAACAGACGAAACTATTGCTAATGAAACAATGAAATTATCTGAAAAATCTTTTGCTGAAGTTTGGGAAAATGATGGGGATAAAATTTGGGATAACTGCTGATTATAATCCTCTGATTTATAAATTTATCAAATTTATCCCTACATCTCTAAATTTATCCATACACCTCTATTTCAAATTTACTGATTTTTCTTCCGGTTCTCAATATTGTATTTTTTCCATATTTGCCAAGATACTCTCTTATTGAGATAAAATTTTTGCCTTCGTCATAGCCATCGTAGCAATTTACATCCGTTCCTACCTTAATTTCCGAATAACCGCCTGTATTTGTTACAGTTATCTTTCTCTTTGATTCAACAAAAATTTTCCGGTTATTTATCAGATTCCATCCGTTATTAATGTTTCCTGCAGGGATGGAAATTTCCTCACTGAATAAGATAAAAGTCGGTTCATCAACGAGCAGCCATTTTTTCTTTCCGTCCTTCATTTCAAGCAGGCATTCGTCCCACATCCCGCCGCCCCATTCATATCTGACTTGTCCTAAATCTTCAAACTCATCCTCCAAAATTTCTCCCACACTTCCGACTTTAAATGTCAGCGGAAGGTCAAGGTCCTGTGTTGTTTTATCATCTTTTTTCCTTTTCCACATCTCAAAATCAAGTATTTTCCTGAGCTTATTAAATATACCCATTTTTTGCTAAATTTATTGTTTTAACCATCTTATTAATTTATTAATATTTCTAATTAATTGTTTTAATTTAAATTTGAATAAAATGAATGTTAAAATTTTTTTATTATTGCTCGTTTGTTTCAGTTGTATCATAATTAATATAAGCAATGTAAGTGCAGAAGGAGACATACTTAATGATTTGAGAAATTTAAATCTTGAAGCAGGTGTTACCTATTCGGAGGTTGATGATATGAAGCAAAGTGTATTGATAATGCTTTACACAACGGAAAGAAAAAATTTGCCTCAGGATATGGAAATTTTTGCATCCGAAACGAAAAATTTTCTCGTTAAATTTAATGAAATTTATCTTGCCTATAAAAGAGGTGATTTGAACGCAAAAGAGCAGGCAATAACGGATTGTGCAAATTTAAGAGCGATGATTCCGAAAAATCCGAGGTCTATTGAAGAGATAGATGCCGTTGAAAGTGCAAATACTTTAATTAATAAATTTATTTACGACGATGCATTGTTTTTTGAAAATCTGGGAAATAATGAGAATGTAACAAAAAAGAAAATTTCTTACTATAGAAACGCAACTTATGCTTATACTCTTTGCGGAGAAGTTGTTTTGAGTACATCTTTAAAGGTCTCAACGGATGAAACGGAGAAAAGATACAATAAGGATATGACCAAGGCAAACGGATTGGTAAAAAACGGTTTAAGCGAATTAAATTTAATGAATATAACAACAGATAATGTTGAAAATGCGAGTATGAGCGAAAAAATTGATGCAATTGTTAAATTTGGTTCGGCACAGAAAAAATTTGGTGATGCGTCGGCAATTTATAAATCGCACAATGAAGATGAACTGGCAGATGAGTGCAAAGAAAAGACCGATGAGATTGACAAAATTATGCCAACACTTCAAGGTGATGCTTTCGGATTTTTGTTTCTGATTTCGTTGTCATTTTTTTTGGTGGTAACATACTTATTTTTAAGGATAAGCGAATGGAAAAAGGCAATGTATGATGTATCGCTGGGGGATGAGATTTTGGGGAAGGTGTAAAATAGAAAATTTTTCGGTTATCTCACCACTGGAAAATATCACCGGTCCAATAGATTATCATAGAAAGAATCAATACCCATACCATAACAATTATAATCGCTGCTTTGTACGACTTTGGTGTTCCTTCTCTGAACTCAACTTTTGCTTCCTCTTTGTACGTATTCAATATTTCAGGGGGTATTGATTTGACTGCACCTCTCATTAACACAGGTACAATTAAAATATCATCCAATTGCCCGATTACCGGGATGAAATCAGGGATTAAATCTATGGGACTTAAAAGATAGCCAACCGCAATAGCAATTAAAATTTTTGATTTTAGGTCGCTGATGCTCGGACATTTTCAAACAAGTTTGAAAATTACCGGTAAATTTTTGATTTTTACACTCATTTTTCAAACGAAATCGTTTGAAAAATCCACGAACGGGAGTGAGCGGACTTCGTTCGTGTATTTTCAAAACTCTGCGATTTGAAAATTGTATTTTTTAAAATTTTCACAGGTAAATTTTTATATCCTCTGAATAGTTAATTTAAATTTTTCAAACGCAAAAATTCAGATTATTTATACATTTTTCTTAACATTGGCGGCACAATTAATGTTGTTGCGATACACATAATTATGACAGCAGCGTAAATATCCTGTGTAAAGACCCCCGATGTTAATCCAATCATTCCGATAATCATTCCAACTTCGCCCCTCGGAATCATTCCTACACTTATAATTAACGAATCCTTATGATTTTCTTTTACTAATCTTGCGGGGATGTAGCATCCAATCATTTTACCGACAATAGCAACAGCAATTAATGCAACTATGAATAAAAGTATATCGGGTGAAACAGCACGAAGATTAACGAGAATTCCGAGAGAAATGAAAAATATTGCCGCAAATATCATGTGGACATATTTTGCACCGTCCTCTAAGCACTTGCTATTTTTTGGGTGTATTCCTGAAAGCGAAGATCCGGCAAGAAATGCACCGATGATTGCAGAAAGTCCGACTAATTCTGCAGCAAAACTATATCCAAAAGCAACGGTCATCGCAAGTATAAATAAAAAATCGGGAAATTTTTTCGCTATTCTTCCTCCATCAACCCACATGAAAAATTTTCCAACATATTGCGCAGCAAACAAACCAATCGCAACAAAGGCAATTGCCTTAAAGACCAATATCATCATTTCAGAGATATTTGGTGTACCTTCAATCACCTGGACTGATACCGCAAGCAAAATAAGTCCGAGAATATCATCTACAACAGCAGCGCCCATTATTGTCTTGGCGGTCTTTGTCTGTAATTTCCCCATTTCAAAAAGCACCATTGCAGTTATAGCAATACTTGTTGCTACCAGGACAGTTCCGATTAATATTGATGTTGAAGAAGAATAACCAAACGCTATTCCCAATAAATATCCTAAAATCCAGGGTACAGTAACTCCGCCGATTGCTATTAGTGTTGATTCTTTGGTATAGACCTCTTTAAGTTTAAATTCAAATCCAATGGCAAATAATAAAACAATTGCACCAATATGAGCAAGTGCCTCAACAAATTCAGTATATTGTACCCATCCGAAAACACTTGGTCCGACAATTATTCCGATAAGTATTACACCTACAACCGCTGACTGGTTTATTTTCATTGCTACCATATATCCTAAAAGTGCAAAAAACAATACAATTGATAGTTGTAAAGTTAAGCTTAATCCCTGTTCTTCCATTGTTTAGTTATTTTTTATATTTTTATTCATTGTCATAATAATTTTGTTTGTAAGATTAAATAAAATAAAAATTGCTCCCAATACCACAATTATCGTTGCCCCCGGCGGAAGATTGTAAATTATCGCAATAAGTAAGCCAAAGACAGAAATGACAATGCCCGTAATTACAGAAAGCACAGAAATTTTATAAAAATTTTCCGTAAAATTTTTTGCTATCGCAGCCGGAATTGTCAGCAATGCAATTATAAGTATGATTCCGACAACTCTGATAAGCACGACAACACTTAATGCAATCAGGCATAAAGTAAGCAGATATAAAAATTTTGTAGGAATCCCGGCAATTCTTGAAAATTCCTCATCAAAGGACATCGCTAAAATTTCCCTTCTGAATATAAAAAATATACTTATAATAATTGCATCAAGTATAACCATTATTATTATGTCTGACATAGAAACAGTAATAACACTTCCGAACAGATAAGTAAATAAGTCCGCTGCATATCCCGGCGTTATATATATAAATATTATTCCTATTGCCATCCCAAAAGCAAGCGTGATGCCGATAGCAGTATCTTCATTAACATTTGTCTTTTTGGTTATAATTCCAATCGCAAGTGCCGCGAGGATAGCGAACGGAATAGCGGCAATTATGGGATTTATCTTTAAAAAGTATCCGATTCCGATACCTCCGAATGCAGCGTGAGAAATTCCTTCGCTGATAAATACAAGTTTTCTGACTACGACATAAGTTCCGACAATTCCGCAGGCAATTCCTGCAAGTATTATTGCAATTACTGCATTCCTCATGAACTCGTACTGGAAAATTTCTAACATTTTTAAAAATTTTAGGAAATCAATAAATTTTTGAATTAAATTTGGGTTAAATTTTTAAATTTATTTGTTATGGTCCTGAAGCACTCTATGAGGAACTCCATGGGCAATTAACTCAATCGGACATTTATATGCTTCCTGAAGTTTCCCGATAGCACCTTCTTTTTCTCCGTGATAATAAAGTTTCCTGTTAACGCATGCAACTGATTTTCCATATTGTAAGACAGCACTTACATCATGGGTTACAATTACAATTGCCATTTTTTCATTAAGTTCTTTTATTAATTTATAAAATGACTGCTGCATTTCAGGGTCAGCACTTGCAGTCGGTTCATCAAGTAAAAGCAATTTCGGATCCCTGACTAACGCCCTCGCCAAAAACACCCTTTGCATCTGCCCCCCGGATAATTTTCCGATCTGCCTGTTCTTAAAATTTTCCATGCCTGTAATTTTAAGTGCTTCAGTTACTTTTTGCTTATCCTCGTCGGAATATCGCTTAAATAATCCGTTGTATCTTCCGATTAACACAACATCAAATACATTTACGGGAAATTTTAAGTCGCTGTTTATATGCTGGGGTAAATATCCGATAAATTTTCCAACTGCTGTTGTTGAAGTGTTTCCGAAAACACTGACACTCCCTTTGTCCGGCTTAATTAAGCCCAGAATAATTTTAAGAATTGTCGTCTTTCCGCCTCCGTTTGGGCCTATTATTGTCAGGAATTCCTTTTCTTTCAGGGTAAAATTTATATCTTCAAGAATTATCTGCCCATCCAAAGATACGGATACATTTTTTAACTCAACTATGTTATTGTTTATTTCACTCATTTTACCTGATTATTTTAAATAGCCATATTAATCAACATCTTTTCCTGTTGTTGCCATTACCATTTTTCCGTATTTTACCCCTTTTTGAGAGATTAGTTTATCTCCGATACCTTTGACAACAGATGACTTTCCTTTCAGACATAAGACCTCAAGGCAATTCTCGGTATCAATATGGATGTGCATAGTTGAAATAATCTTTCCAATACTTTCATGCTCTACATCAGTCAGTTTGTCTAAAAGATTGGATGCGTGATGATTGTAAATTAGTGTAACTGTCGCAACAACATCGGCATTCTCATTCCACTCTTCTTCAATTAATAAATTTCTTATCAGGTCCCTTAACGCCTCGGAGCGATTTGCGTACCCTTTCTTTGCTATTAACAGGTCAAATTTTTCCAGGAGTGATTCAGGCAGAGAAATGCTTGCCCTTTCCGTTTTGATTTTTGTGATTGTCATTTTGATAATTTATTTAACAATAAAATTTATAAATTTATTCCTGCTCATTTCGTTCCACTCACTGTCGTTTCTGGATTTTTTGAAATTTTCACGAGTAAAATTTACACTCTCCGAATAGTTATATTTATTCTTTTAATTTAAATATTTACTGCAATTTGACGGAGGGTTTTTAAATTGCATACATATATTCTTTTTCCATTCTTCATAAACTCCTGAACCGGAAGTCATACCTGTTTTGGATTTATTTAGGGTCTCATTTTCAACCGAGTGCATTCCGATAGCAAGAGTAAAAGGATAATAGTTCAATCCAGCGTCTGTAGCATAACCAGTCCATGGTTGTGATTCGGACTCTCTTATTTTTAATTTGTAAATAACCATTCTCTGACCAAACATCTGCTGGATTTCGGGAAGGTGTTGTTCCGCATCTATGCAATGACCGCAGCCGGGGTTGTGCAAAAAGAAAAATGCAACTTTATCTTTTGTAGTGAGATTCACAACTGTTTCTTCCGCAACGGGACCGGATTCGACAATATCCGAAAGGTTTCCTATGTCATCGGGATTAAACGGCTTTGGTTTTTCTTTTTCTTCAACACATCCGCTAATTAAAACAATTCCTGCCAATACAGAAATCACTAAAATTGCCTGAATATTTCCATTAAATACATTTTTTATGCCCTTATTTTTTAAATTTTTACTTTGGTTTTTCATTTTTGTTTCCTCATATTTAAATTTTTTTGTTTTATATTTATAAATTTTTGATTTTGATTTTAATTTTTAAATGTTTAAATTTAATTTTTGCCCGGGTCAGTAACTCTTCCTAAAAACAGGATATTTCCTGTTTCTTTGTCCTGAATTATGAATATGAATGGATGATCTGCATAGAATATTTTATTTTCGTGTATGCTTCCACCCGTCATAACAACAGCAGTCGCTGCCGCAGCTTCCGTTCCCTCTTCATTAACTTCAACAAACGCCTGATGAATTACCTCGCTAATAAAAAGTTCATGTGTTCCATCTATCCCCGAAAAATCAGGAGCAGCAGCATCATTTGAAAAAGCAGTTGGCATACCCATTTCTTTAAGCGTCTCTGATAAAGAATACTTTATTTCAAATTTGAATTTAGGCAAATATACATCAACATGGTTTTCCCTGAGATTATTTTGCCATTCGGAAAGATTTTTTACACAGATTGAGTTCTCAATGAATGTTAAATTATCCCCTTTTGGCAGAATGATTAACATTAATAATTCGTTTCCTTCGTAAGGAAGTTCAAGGATTTGAAGTTCTTCTGTTTCGGTATAATTGAATATTGCTTTTTCTCCCGTTAAAGACATCATCTGAACCTTGACATTTTTTTCAGGATTTACTCTGAAGTCCGCTTCTCGGGTATTTTTCTTATCAAATTGATTAGCCCATGTTCCTTTAAAATAAATCGCATTTGTAAGCACTAAACGAGTCATATCGTTAAGAACGCCTTGCGGAATTAAGTCCTTAATTTTATTATTTGTCTGATTTTCAACCCATGAATTGATTGTTTGTCTGGATTTTTCCCTTTCTTGTTCATTCACAAAATCAAGATTTGTGACTTTTCCGCCGTAAGACCGCTCAACTGTTTTAAAGTATTCGTCCAAAAATTTATAGTCATTTTGTGCCCATAAAGCATTTGCAACGCTCAAATTGTAGGATTTATTTGCCTTGTTTAACTCTTTATTAATACCTGCAAAATCAGAATGTATTTTTTCTTTATCATCAGGTAAATGCAATACATTTTGCATTTCTTCCGCTGTTTTTCCTTTTGCTCCCTCATAAGTCATTGCTAATGCTGTTGAAATGCTGTATGGAGAAAAAAAGATATTGTCATTATTATCCTTAAATTTGGAATATAAGTCAAATGCAAACAGGTTATTTGCTTCAACAACATTTTTTGCTTGGGTTGGTTTAGTATTATTTGTTGAGGGTTTTTCTGTCTCTATGGCAACGCAGGTGTTGTTTATACATTCACATTTATAAGTTGGCATCCCTTCACAATCCTTTTTCTCTCTTTCCTTCAACATATTATTTACACATCCGTATGCACAAGTAGGCATACAATCACTATATTCTTCGCAGTATTTTACATTTTTGATGTTTTCCATTCTCAAATATTTTGCGAGGATTTCACCATTTGTGCCATTTATTATAATAATAACAAATGTATTAGAGGTATTTGAGAGGGCATAAACAATTCCATATTGTTCATTTTTACATTCCGAAAGAACGTAATTATAAGTTGCATCATTGCAACGACCTTCAACTAATCTTCCAATTGCAGCTCCACCCAAAAGTCCTTCAGGTCTATCACAACACATCAAAGGTTTTTCTTTGGTGGTATGAAAAACCCTAAATACCTTTGCATCAGGATAAAACTTCAAAAACTCCTTCACTTCTTCAGTTGCATTGGCTATGGCAATTGCTTGGGATTCTGTGGTTATTGCAGCAGTTCCGAGGCTATCAAACCAACTTTTATTAAATCCAATTTTACTACAAAATTCAATGGAATGACAACCCACCGAAGAGCAATAGTCACAGTTCGGACACATGGCACATTTTTCATCATCTTGACATGATTTGTATGGTTTGTTATAATAATTAGAATGGCAATATGTGTCGTTATTAGTTTCGTTCCATTCTACTTGCTCATCTTGTTCCTGAATTCTTAAAATTTTGAAGGTAATATCTTTTTCCTTTTTATTTTTTCCTCCCCCCAAAATATATTTTGCTTTGTAATCTCCCTCTTTGAGTAATAATAATGAAAGATTTACACATTTGTATGTCTCATTAAGATCAGCATAAGTTTCAGGAATTGAGACATTTAAAAGAATGGACTGCTTATTAAAAATTTTATAAATTTTTATGTTTATCTGATTGCCATTTATAGAAGTAGTGATATTTCCACAAATATAAATTTCCGAATTTTCAACAAATGCAGAAGAAATTGTTTCTTTTATCGGCATTGAAAATCGAAAATCATCATAAGGATTTGTCACCTCTGAACATATGGTTAAATTTAAAATTTGGGGTTCCGGTTCTTTATTTATATCAACACATCCGCTCAATAAGACAACCCACATAATTGCAATGCTCGCAATTATCAAAGCAATACTTAAATTTTTTGATTTTCTACTCATTTTAAATTTTTTAAAGTTAAATTTAAAGTTAAATAATATGTGTTAAATTATAATTCATAATTAAATTAAAATTTGATTAAAAGATGATTGAAAATTTGTTGGAAGATAAAAAGGGCTTACAGTTAATTTCAATTATTGCAATTTTGGTATTTGCTTTGCTTTTAATTATCCTTCCCGATTTTTGGCCCATATATCTGCTTTTGGCTTTGGCATTAATAATATTTGTTGAAAGAAAATTTAGAGCTAAATGGACATCTGATGAGGAACGGGAAAAAGAAACATTCCAGTTAAAAGATGATTTGAAAAATAAACGAATAAGCGATGAAGAGTTACTTAAATTAGCGGCCGGCGATAAGAGTACAAGGTTGGCAATAGCTGAGGGATTGAGTGAAAATTTTGCTCAATTTAGTGTATCCGCAGTTATAATAGGAAAATTTTCAGAAGATGCAGATGAATATGTCCGGGATGCCGCATTATATGCTTTCAGGCAAAATTTATTTAAATTTTTAAATCCGGGTGATGTTTTTGAAAAATTTTTAAAGGCGGACAATTATGGCAATTGTAGTTGTGCTCATGCAATGAAACTGCTCAGAATTATGAAGGATAATTTTGAAAAAATTTCTCCTTATATCATAGAACAGGCAATTGTAATAATTGCAAAAAGTGATTTAAAAACAAATGTTGGACTGGCAAAATCCATAGCTAACAATGCATTGGGAATGGGATGCTGTGCTCTTGATGTAAAGACCGAATTAGCGGACTTTATAGGTGAATATTTTAACAGAATAGAAAATAAGACAGACGCAATAAATTTACTGATAGAAAATACATTAAAAATAGAAGCGGAGAACGAAGAAGCGGACATTGATTTTATTGTCAGGGTTGCTGTTTGTCTTGAAAAATGCAATAAAAATGAATATACAAAAATAAGTATCGCACAAAATTTTGTTGAAAGGTTTTCAAGGTCTATGAATGAAAATATTGCAAAGAGCATCGCTAAAATCACGGATAAAAACTTTGAAAACATAAAAAATTTAGCCGTGATTTTGGAAAATTTAGCATACAGTCAAAGTGGGGAAGTAAAAGAAATTGTCAGGAAAAATTTAAGAGAAGATATGGAAAATTATGATGAAATTTTAAAAATTCTGGAAACATAATATTAAGAATTTATTAAGAATTAAATTTTCAAATTTTAATTTAACATAAAATTTTAAAATGTCAAATGCAGTGCTTGTTTTGGCAGACGGAACAGTAATAAAAGGCGAGGGATTCGGATGTTCGGGCAACAAAGAGGGAGAAGTAGTGTTTAATACATCAATGACAGGGTATCAGGAGGCCTTAAGCGACCCGAGTTATAAACACCAGATTTTAACCTTTACTTATCCATTGCTCGGAAATTACGGAATAAACGAGACCGACTTTGAGTCGGATAATGTGCATGTCAGCGGGGTTGTTGTTAAAGAAGCGTGTCAAAAACCATTACATTCGTTTATGAAAAAAACCATCAATAAATTTTTTGAAGAACGCAACATTACGGGAATTGAGGGCGTTGATACAAGAGCTTTAACGAGAAAGTTGAGAAATTTTGGGGTTATGAACGGAATTTTAAAATTTCCTTATGACGAATGCGAGATTGAGGAATTAAAAGAAAAAGCAAAGAAAATTGCTGGCATTTCGGAATATGACCTCGTGAATATGGTAACAATAAAAGAGCCAAAAATTTATAAAGTTGACGGGGCAAAGAAGACGGTTGTGATGATTGACTGCGGAGAAAAGGAAAGTATCGCCAAAAATATCACAGAGCGAAATTTAAATTTAATAAAGGTGCCTGCAAATTTTAGTGCGGCTCAAATTTTTGATTATGAGCCGGACGGAATTATAATCTCAAATGGTCCCGGCGATCCGAAAAAAGCCAACTATGTAATAAAAACAGTTCAGGAGTTAATGAAAGAAAAAATACCTTTGTTTGGGATATGTCTGGGACATCAGATTTTGGCACTGGCTTCAGGAGCGGATACATATAAACTGAAATTCGGACATCGCGGAGGCAATCAGCCGGTGAAGGATTTAAGAACAGGAAGATGCTACATAACCTCACAAAATCACGGATTTGCGGTGAATGCGGAAAGTGCAAAGGATGCAAATTTGGAGGTAACACAGATAAATTTAAATGATAATTCCGTTGAGGGACTGAAAAGTAAGAATTTAAGGATGTTTAGTGTTCAGTATCATCCCGAAGCACACCCCCGACCTTACTGTTTGGGGCATATTTTTGATGAGTTCAAGGCAATGCTTTAAATTTATCATTATTAAATTTTAATGAAATTGTAATTATTATGAAATTAAAGATATTATAAATTTTATCTTTAAATTTACCAAGTGCTGAGGTGGCAGAGTGGTTATCGCGCAGGCCTGCTAAGTCTGTGCCCGCGAGGGCTCCAGGGTTCGAATCCCTGCCTCAGCGAAAACAAATTTTTGGGCTCGTAGCGTAGCAGTATCGTGCTTCCTTGGCGTGGAAGAGACCTCGGGTGCGAATCCCGACGAGTCCATTAACCAACAAATTTATTAAATTAACAAAATGAAGCAGAAAAATAAATTATGGAAATTTGCTGTTGCTGGATTTTTTATTGTATCTGTAATCTATTTTAGTGGGTGTATCTATCCGTCTACGCCTAAATCCTGCAATTATACTGAAATATGTAGTAATGCTGCTTTAAATACTTCTTCATTGCCATCTAAATTTGACTGGCGTGACTGCGGAGGAAACTGGCTCACATCTGTAAAAGATCAGGGGAATTGTGGTTCCTGCTGGGCGTTTGCTTCTGTCGGAGCAATAGAGTCCAAATACAAGATTGAAAATAATAATTCCTCTTTGAATTTGGATCTTTCGGAACAATATCTTGTATCTGATTGTTTTAATGGGGGAAATTGTAATGGTGGTTGGCCGGCAGACGCATTAGAGTATGTAAGAAGCAACGGCGTTTCAGACGAGCTGTGTTTTCCTTACAAAAAAAGCGATTGTGCCTGTAATGAAAGGTGTTTGGATTGGGCAAATAAAACGTGGAATCTCTCTAATTATGAGCGGGTTTATATTACTACCAACAACATAAAAAAAGAACTTGTTTGCAATGGTCCTCTTATTACATGTGGATATGTTGGAAGTGATCTTCATTGCGTTGTTTTGGTCGGATGGGATGATGATGAGAATGTCTGGATAATCAAAAATAGTTGGGGAACCGGAATAGGATATGACGGATATAGCAAAATACCCCATACTCATTCATTAGTCACTTATGACTATTTATTTGATGTTGGCGGAATGAAAAAAAAATAAATTTAAATTGAAAAGAATAAAATTTAACAATTTTAAAATGACCTCACTTCGTTTGGACATTTCAAACAATTTTAAAATGGGCAAAAATTTAAAAAATTTATGTATTTTGGCATTTATGGGGGCGTTTGCAGCATTGATTTTAAATTCAACTTTTGCAATGAAAAATCCATCTGCTGTTTATTGTGAAGGTCTCAACTACACTTATGTGATAGAAGATACAAAAGAAGGACAGCACGGATTATGTGAGCTGGATAATAAGACAGTGGTGGATGCATGGGAATTTCTTAAAGGAAAGATTGCTCAGGAATATAGTTATTGTAAGCAAAAAGGATATGGAATAAAGACGATAAGAGACAGGGATAAATGCAGAAAATTTTTGACTGATGAATGTGCTGTCTGCATATTGGAAAACGGAACAGAGGTAGAAGTGACGGACCTGATGAATTTGTCATTTAGAGAGACCATCTGTGGAGACGGAATCTGCGGCATGCCCGAGAATTATGGGACATGTCCGAAAGATTGCCCATCAGGCAGCTATGATAACTTTTGTGATGGAATTAAAGACGGAAAATGTGATCCGGACTGCAAAGAAAAGTATGGTGAATCCGCTATAAAAATGGATCCGGATTGTGCAGAAATATCAAACGAAACAATCTGCGGCGATGGCAAATGCAATTTTCCAAATGAGAATTATGAGACCTGCCCGAAAGATTGTCCGTCAGGAGGTTATGATAACTTTTGTGATAGGATTAAAGACGGAAAATGTGATCCGGATTGTAAAGAAAAGTACGGTGAATCTGCCATAAAAATGGATCCGGATTGTGCTGAAATCTCAAACGAAACAATATGTGGCGATGGCAAATGCAATTTTCCAGATGAGAATTACCGAACATGCCCGAAAGATTGTCCGCGCTGTGGTAAAGATGGGAAATGTAATACAGATTGTAAAGGAGACGATCCAGATTGTGTCAATAACCAAACAGATATACCAAATGCAGTTCAGCCAACAAACACAGGAATTGATACCGGACTTTTAACAGGAGCAGGAATACTTGTTTTAATTGCATTAGGTTATGGAATTAGAAGATATATTAAGACAAAAAAGTCAATTCCCAAATAATGAATAAATGTAACTATTCAGAGGGTGTCAAATTTACCTCTGAAATTTTCGAAAAAAATACAAAAATGAAAATTTACCGCTATTTTTTTGGGTGGCTGAATAGTTACGAATAAATTTAAATAATTTTCAATTACATTTACCTTTATTTTCACAAATTTCACATTTCCCGTTACACGGCTCAATATGAACTATTACATTGATTTTTCCGATTTTTTCAATTATATCGCTCTTAATATGTCCCGCAAGGTTATGTGAGTCCTCAACACTTGTCTGTTTAGGGAATACGATATGTACATCAATATACTTTTCTGCTCCCGAACTTCGTGTTCTCAGTTTATGATAGTCAATAAATTTTTCCCTGTGAGAGTCCAGTATTGCTATAATTTTATCTTCCTCGCTTTTTGGCAATTTTATGTCCATTAAATTTTTACCTGATTTCAGTATCATTTTAACAGCCGCTCTAACTATAAGTATTGCCACTCCAATTGCAATTATTGAATCAAGAATCAAAATTCCGGTAAATTTTACAACAATTAATCCGAGAAATACACCCAATGAAGTATATATGTCAGTCCTCAAATGTAATGCGTCCGCTTCAAGTGCAGATGAATTCGTTTTCTTTGCCACAAGATGAAGATATTGGGAAACAAAAAAATTTGCAACCGCAGCAATCAGCATAACGACAATTCCCCACTCAATAATCTCTATTTCAAATTTTCCGCTTATAATTCTGCCGATTGATTCGTAAAGGATAAATATTACTGCAAAAAGTATAAGCATTCCTTCAATAAGTGCTGAAACATCCTCTATCTTTCCATGTCCGTAGCGGTGTTCTTCGTCCGGTGGTTTGGATGACTGGCCAACTGCATATCTTGCAATCAGGGAAGCGAGCAAATCATTTAATGAGTGTATTGCCTCTGAAATTATACTCACTGCACCAGTTAAAATACCAACAATAAATTTAAGCAAAGTCAAAATTAAATTTGAGGTAATTGATACATTTGCTGCGCGGATTTTTTCCCTGTCGGTGTTGCTGTGAATGGTTTTCATCTTAATTTATCAATTTTTAAATTAAGATTATGTTCTTAAATTAACATCACTCTGTTCTAACGTTTTTAACAAGTTAAAAACAGGGAAATTTTATAAAAATACATAAATTTCACAGCATAAAATTTAAATTTTCAGCACTCATTTTCAAACTCGCAAAGGTTTTGAAAAGACACGAAAGAAGTGAGTGGAACAACAGTGAGCGTATTTTCACAAAGGAATAAATTTTATCTTCTTTCCACTATAAATTTATTCATTCGCTAACCCTGTATCTTAATATCGCTCCGACTCCTCCGAATGTATGATAAAGCTGAAATCCCTCTTCATAAGTTGTTGGCATTAATTCAACTCTTGTTTTACTTTTCTTTGCAATTTCATAAAGCCGGTCAATTTCTTCATCGCCTATCTCCTCTGATAAAAGTAAAATGTCCACAACGCCCCTATCCAGATGTTTTTTTGCTTCCTCTCCGTAACTTACCGGTTCCGTATCTTTAACCAATCCGAGCATAAATCTTGCCATCATGCGCTGTTGTCTGACCATTTGCACTTCCTTCAAATCGCTTTCAGAAACCTGGATTAATTCCCTGATTCCCGACTCATCAGTATAACTTATATCCTTTACTGCTATGATTTTCTTTTTTAACTCGTGATGCATACCTCCTTCATCTATGAATTCAAGCTTTGTCGCACCTGGACCTCCGATAATTATGCCTTTTAGTTCCTTTAACATAGGCAGGAAAATTTGTGTTGCCGAGTCCCCGATAAACTTTTTAAAATTATGGCTTTGCTCCTCAATTAATCGTTCATATCTTCTTGCTGATTGCCCTCCGGCTCTGTGTTTTCCATGATATCCTGATTCCTTTGTCTTCAAAACAGAATAACTGCCTCCTTTTAAAATTCCAATCGTTGCTTCGTTATTATCAATGACAATCAGTCCGTAAATATCTTTTACCGAGACAATATCTTCCAGCGGCTGGGTTATAAATTCCTGATCACACCGGTAAAGTTTTATTGTTAATGGCTGCGGCGGTTCCAAACTCCATATTTTTATATTTTGAATGCTCTCAATCTCGGATACATTCCCGCAAAAAACAATGAGTCCGTGCGGGGGCGTTACCTTGAATAATTTTAAATGCTGGGCGGTCTTTTCAAGTGCATCCGTAACATTTTTCCTGTTAACCCTTGATTTGATATTCTCAGCGGTAAATTGTTCCTGTTGAATTTGCTGTAATGCCTGGATAATGCTGTATCCGCTTGGAATATAAAAGGATACTAAAGCAGTATGCTGCCCTCTTATTTTTTTTAAGTTCTGCAATAACTTTCTTATGCGATAAATTTCCACTTCCTTTTCTTCTTCCTCAATATCTGTGACCATCTTTAATTTTTTTAGGATTAACTATAATTAAGCAATGTTAAATTATTAGTGCAGATAATTTCTCCAGACGGTGGCTGGAGTTTTGGAAAAATTATGCAATGTCAAATTATTATTCCGGCTAATTTCTGCGAACAGTGTTCGCAGTTTTGAAAAATCGCGATAGGTTATATAAAATCTTTTACAATTCCATAAATTTCTTGATGAAAATCCACTCATGTCAGGATACTTCACTCTCAAATCCTGCAATAATTTATTTACAGTTGTGATTGCCATGTGTTTGCTCTCTTCAACCTTCTTTATAACAGAATATAATGATTTTTTGTAATCCTGTTCCTGTATTTGTTTTATTTCAATGTTTGTTTTTGTTCCTGTTTTTTTCATCTTTGTTTTATTTCTGTTTTTTTAGTTTAAATTTATCCGATTTCACTCAGATAATTTCTCCAGACGGTGTCTGTAGTTTTTCATATTGGTGATTTTTGTATAATTTTATTAATAATTGAGAACAATTAGTCAATTAAATAATTAAGAACCTCAAAAGCAAAAAGTTAATGGTTTAACTATAATTAAGCGATGTTAAATTATTAGTGCAGATAATTTCTCCAGACGGTGGCTGGAGTTTTGGAAAAATTATGCAATGTCAAATTATTATTCCGGCTAATTTCTGCGAACAGTGTTCGCAGTTTTGAAAAATCGCGATAGGTTATATAAAATCTTTTACAATTCCATAAATTTCTTGATGAAAATCCACTCATGTCAGGATACTTCACTCTCAAATCCTGCAATAATTTATTTACAATTGTGATTGCCCTGTGTTTGCTGTCTTCAACCTTCTTTATAATAGAATACAATGATTTTTTGTAATCCTGTTCCTGTATCTGTTTTATTCCTGTATCTGTTTTTGTTCCTGTTTTTTCCATCTTTATTTTTAAACATCCCTCATCAAATGTTACTATACAAATCAGTTAAATTTATTTCAAAAGCAGTAACAGGAACTTCAATTCCGAAATTTTCTATAACAACAGGCGAAATTTCCCCGAAAAAGCCCACATCGGTATCTGCTTCCGTATCCGTAATTAAAATTTTTGCAGCCCTTCCCTCTATAAAAAATCCCTTATTGACCTCTGAAATTTTCACATTGTCGCTGTCTGTAAGACCAAACAAAATACCCTCAACGACTGCTTTTATTTCGGAAAAATTTGTCTTTGTGCCTGCAATTACTCCGCTAATTTTTGAGACCTCATGAAAATTTTTATTTTCATTTGAGGCCCCCTCAACAGCATAACCGATTTCAAAAATTCTTTGCGGATAGCCCTTTGTTTTGTTTGTTTCAAGGAACGACATTAATGAAGGGAGCAGATAATTCCTGACAACATCGTGTTCTGTTGACAGTGCATTCTCCGTTTCAACGACATCTCCGGTATATTCGCTTTTAATGTTCATTCGCTTAAATAAATTTTCTCTGTTTGTAAGGATTAAGGACATACTCTCCTGAAAATTTAAGCCGAGCATTAAATTTCTCAGTTTATTGCAAAATTTCTGGAATTTATCCTCCTGTCCGCTCGTCCAGATTTTTGGAATTTCAGGAATAAAATTTTCATAACCGTAAGCAATTGCTATGTCCTCGGCAATATCCATCTCATGCAATATATCAGTTCTGTATGGAGGAATAAAGACATTTAAGCGATTTTTGTTAATAATCTTTGATTCCATCCCTGCTTTTATTAGTAAATTTTGAATTTCATTAACATCAAATTTCATTCCGAGTATCTTATTGACATAAGAAACGCTCAATTCCATTGCTTTGGTCTGCATAATTTGGGATGTGCTTTTCATTTCAAAATAAAATTTAACAATAAAAGTAAAATTTAACAATAAAATTTCAGATTTTCAGTCCTTTCTCAAATGTATTCCCTTGATTTTTCCTTTGAGTTTGGCATAAATTGCATAGTCAATATATTCCTTATCATCTACATACTTTTTTATAGGATTCGGATTCCTTCTTATTTCATTCTCCTTTGTAACTTTAATAACAAATGCATCGCTTCCGGCACCACTTCCAAACGATGTTGCCAGAATTAAATCGCCTTCATTTGCATAATCAAGAATATTTGCCAAACCAAGAGGTGTTGCTCCGGAATAAGTATTTCCGATGTATGGAGTAAGCAATCCCAGTTCAACCTGCTCTTTTTTAAAATTTAATTTCTTTGCGACTTCAAGCGGAAATTTTCCGTTCGGCTGGTGAAAAACAACATATTTAAAATCATCCGGTTTTAAATTATTTCTTTCCATAATTTTAGTTGCTGCCGATGACACATGTCTGAAATATGCGGGTGCCCCCGTAAATCTTCCGCTGTGGCTCGGAAATTCCGCACCTTCCCTTCTCCAGAAATCAGGTGTATCGGTTGTAAATGAATATGTGTCCAAAATTTCCGCAATTAAATTTTTCGTTCCTATTATGTATGCCGCCCCTCCTGCCGATGCTGTATATTCCAGTGCGTCACCCGGTCTTCCCTGCGAAGTATCCGTACCTATTGCCATTCCGTACTTTATCATTTCTGCTTTGACAAGTCCCATACACATCTGAATTCCCGCTGTTCCCGCCTTGCATGCAAATTCCAGATCTGCGGCCATTAAATTTGGCGTCGCCATTATTGCTTCCGCAACGATGGTTGCTGTTGGCTTAACTGCATACGGATGTGATTCGGAACCTGTGTATAATGCACCTATTTCCTGCGGATTAATATTGGCATGCCGAACCGCATTTCTTGCCGCTTCAACAGCAATCGTTGCCGCATCCTCATCCATTCCCGGAACTGATTTTTCATGAACATTCAAACCCGCTGACATTCTCTTTCCATCTTCTCCCCACACTCTGGCTATTTCTTCGGCTTTTATCCTGAACCTTGGAACATAACCGCCATAACCTACAATTCCGACTGACATTTTGAAATATTAAAATTTAAATTTTAAAATTTAATTAGATGTTTTCACAGAATAATTAAGATATGCAAAAAATAAAAATCATAAATAAAAATTTCATTGTGCGGATGTTTTTGAACTCCACAATCTCGGATATATATCTCTTTCCATTATTACTCTCTCTATATCCACAACTTCACCTTTGTCCATCTCCTTAATTTCTTCCGATGTTCTTAATGACTTGCCAATTGCAACAAGTTCGTTCTTTAAAGACATAATTGCTATATCATCATTTACTTTAATGTTCTTTTCAAATTTTACAATTCCCGGAATATTTAGGTCAGCACCATAGCAAACAGCATTGACCGCTGAATCCTTTACCCAGATTTTCTTAACACTGTCGCAGACCTCTTCAACCGGATGAATTATCTTTCTTAAAATTTTTTCGTCCCCTGTTTCTTTCCATATCTCAACCGCATCCTTTAAGTCCTGCAAATACACACAGGAATTTTCATCAAAAATCCCGCTCCTTGTTCTTCTCAGATCAGCCATTACTGCATTCATACCAAACATTAAGCCGATATCCGTACATAAAACCCTTATATATGTCCCGGCTTCGCATCCGACCCTGAATAATATATTCATTCTATCTTCATCCATCTCCAAAAATTTTATAAAATACACCGTTCTGCTTCTGATCTTTCTGGAAACAGCCGCTTCTAACGGTGGTTTTTGATAAATTTCTCCTGTAAAATACTCAAATAAACGTTCAACTTTTTTCTTTTCCACCGGCTTGCTAAAATTTATTATCCCCACATATTCTTTATTTACCGAGGTAATAATTCTCTCCACCTTTGTCGAATTCTGGGGCAGCATTGTAAGCAGTCCGGTTACATGCGGATCTAATGTTCCGCCGTGCCCAACCTTTTTTAAGCCCAGCATTTGCTTAACCCAAAACGAAATCTGATGCGAAGTCGGTCCTTTTACCTTATCTATGTTTATAATTCCATAAGATATGTAATCCGAAATTTTCCTGTTCTCAGGTTCGCATCCGTATCTTGGGTCCGTCTCGCAGTTCTGTTTTACTACTATGTCCTCTTCATTTACGCTAAATTTCATTTTTATCGGGGTTGTTTAATTTTTTGGCACTTGTTTTTTAATTTGTGATTAATTAATTATAACTTTTATAAAATTATATTCGGAGACAAAATCATTTCACTATCGCAAAAATCTATAAGATTTTTGGGATATTCAAAAATGCCTGAAGCATTTTTGATATCGTTCGGAGATTTTAAAAACTTCGTTTTTAAAATGCAAAAAAGTGTGCGAAAACTTACCTGAAATGTTAAGAAATAAAATTTTACATTTTATTTAAATTTCCTATCAACCGCAAATCCCAGCAACGAGAGAATTGTAATAAAAAATGAAATTATGTAAATCAAATCGCTATCCGGATTATTATTTTTAATTAACATGAATGTCAAAAATCCAAGCACAACCCCTAAATTTAATGCAGTATTGAACAAAGCATTTCCTGATTCCAAATTCTTGCCTTTGCACAAGTCCCCGACATAAGCAATTAGCAAAACCCTCGTGAATGAAAAGGCGAGCGCAAAAATACTTATGCCTATAATAAAGTTCTCTTTATTTGTCAGTATAAGCATTGCTGCTCCTATCAAAATATAGAATGCGATGAACAAAACAGGCCTTCCGATACGGTCCGAAATTTTTCCCACTCCGTAAGCCGAAAACAAAGGAATCAAATAAAACAGGACTCCGAAAATTCCGACAAAAATTTCCGAAAACATGTCCTTTATTTCAATCGGAATAATACCTATTGTCAGTGAAAACAAAAATCCCTGGGCAACATACAAAGGAACGAATATCAGAAATTTAGGATTAAAGAAATTTTTAAGTCCTTCTTTAAAATTAGCCGTTTTTGAAATTTTTAAGTCCCTGATTAAGAACAGCATGAAAAATCCGGCAATTCCGGGAATTAATATTAGCAGATAAGAAATTTTAAAGTCGTAATATGAAAGAAGGGTTCCAAGCGTAAGCATACCGAAAATGCACATAAGCGAAAATACCGTGTTAAATATTCCCAATGCCCGCCCGTAATATTTCTGAGCTGTAATTGAAAGAATGTATGTTCCGCAGGAAGTCCATAAGACCGATGATGCAATTCCAAGCAATGCGGAAACAATATAAATTGCAGTTTCGTTTTTTGTAACGAGAATTCCGCAAAAAAGCAAATATGCAACACTTGACAGTATTATTCCTTTTTTCGGATTAAATTTTGAAACAACATAAGCCGATATGGGAGAGAATATTGCCGCAAACAGATATATTAAAAGCAGAGACATAAAAGCTACATCCACATTTGAGGTCTTGTTAAATTCAACCGCAAGATATAGTTGTGCCGCTGCAAAACTGAAAAATATCAGCCCGAATGAAACCGAAAACACAAGAAAATTTTGAGCAATTTTCATTTTTATATTGTTTGCATTTCATAACCATTAAATTTACCTACTCACATAAATTTGACCAAATAATCTACATCATCATTCATAAAAACAGGTCCGTCTTTGCAAACCAGAAATTTTCCCGTTGCGCAGCTTCCGCAAATCCCGATTCCGCATTTCATAAAGGCGTCGGCTGAAATTTGTAAGTCAATATTGTGTTTTTTTGAAATTTTGCAGACATTTTTCAGCATTTCTTTTCTTCCGCATGTGATAATTAAGTCGTATTTATGCTCCGCATTTCTTATAATTTCTTCTGCTAACTCCGTTACAAAACCCTTAAATCCGGTGCTTCCGTCATCAGTTGAAATGAAAATTTTTGTATTTTTGCTGGCTTTGAGTCGTTCAATGAAGAATAATTCGTTTTTCGTTTTTGAACCAACTGCAAAGGTAAATTTTTTTGTCTTGTAAATTTCAGGAAGCTGGGCAAGTGGTGCAAGTCCGACTCCTCCTGCAACAATTAAAATTTCTTTTTCTTCGGCAATCTTAAATCCGCTGCCAAAAGGTCCCCTGATTCCAACGCCGTCATTAATTCCTTTGTTTATTAAATTTTCAGTAAAATTCCCGACCTTTGCTATTGTAACTTCGCAATATTCATCCGAAATTTTTGAGACGGAAAACGGCTTTTCATTAATTCCGGGAATCCATATCATCAGGAATTGTCCCGGCGTTGCATTTAACTGATTAAAGCCCTTATCAAGTTTTAAGGTTACTATTGTCTTATTTTCATTTTCAGTCCTTTTAGCAATAATTTTTGCGAACATTTCAATTAAAAATTTTCTTTATTTGGAAATTTAAAACAATTTTCAAAGTACAAAGTATTTTGAAAATCTCCGAACGATTTTCAAAACGCAAAGTTTTGGAAATACACGAACGAAGTGAGCGGAAGTGAGGTGATTTTCAAACTCGCAAAGAGTTTGAAATACTGAAAATCTATGAGATTTTCAATCTTACAAATACTGAAAACTATTAGTTTTCAATCTTTCAAAATACTTGAAGTATTTTGAAAATGCGAAACATTTTGTAAAGACACGAACGAAGTGAGCGTAAATTTCAAAAATCGTGACTTTTGCATCTTGTTTGGTCATTTTTACCGGGCATGACTCAAAAAAAGGTGCTTTCACAATAACATCCTGACATCACTTACTGCAATTTCACTTGCACCTTCCTTCTTTAGTTTCGGAAGAATATATTTTAAATTTTGTGCATCTATAATAATAAATATATCATAGCCCCCATTATCAAGCCGGGATATTGTAGGATTTGAGGAGTACTGTTTTATTAGGTTCAGCACATTTTCCAAATTTTTCGGCTCAAACACATTCATATATGCATTAACCTTATTTTCCGCACTCATTGCTCCCTTAATCAGGTCAACAATTTCCATTATCTTTTCCTTCTTTTCCGAATTTAATGAGTCCTTGTTGGCAACAATGTGAGCGGTTGATTCAAGGAGCGTATCTATAATTATGCATCTGTTTGCTTTCAGTGTTGTCCCTGTTTCTGTTGTATCTATTATCATATCCGCCTCATTATCCGGGGGAATGAGCCATGCCTCTGTTTTTCCTGCCGGCCTTCTTACAATTGCTTTAATGTTGTGTCGCTCTAAATATTCCCTGGCAATTGCAGGATATTCACTTACAATAACAACATCGTCTTTATTTTTACTCCTTTCTTCGGCATACTTTGCAAAGTCATCAATTGTCTTAACATCCGGAATTACTTCTTCGGATATTGCCGCCACTAATTTTGTCCATCCTAATTTCAAATCCATTAATTCAACAACATTGTCTGCCAAATCCTTGTAAGTTATCTTAAATTCTGTCAGGATATCAAGTCCGCATATTCCTATATCTCCTTTTCCCAATGCAAGCAAAAACGGAAAATCCTGAGGTCGCAGTCGTTTTAACATTATGTCTTTGTCGTCAATTGTTGGTTTATAATTCCTCTCCGAAATTTTTATGTCAAAGCCGGCTTTTTTTAGTAATTCCATGGTTTTTGCTTCCAAATGTCCGTCAGGAGTATAAAATTTGAGCATTCTGGTTTTACTTTAATTTTAAAATTTAAAAGTCATACTAATTACTTTTTGTTTATAAAATTTCAACAATTTTTTTTCTGCTTTTTTCACCGCTAATTAGACGGACATCTGCTTTAAAATAATCCTTCAAAATTTCAATAACTCTTTCATTTGCCTTGTTCTTTTCCGGAGGGGCGTGAACCTTTACAATTAGTCCCTCTTCAACATTTTCTCCCGCCAACTTTACTTCGTCTTTTCTGGCATTCGGAATTGCCTTAACAGAAATTTTCATATTTTTATAATGTTCTTTAATTTTGATATTTTAAATATTAAATATTTAATTAATAAAAGTTAATTGATAATTAATTTTTTTCATAACAAGATAAAATGCAGAAGATAAACAAAGAACTAAAAATAATCATAATTGTATTTATATTGGTACTAATATCTTATTTTATATGGATAAATTTTAGCGGAACTTATATATTGGATCCAATTCAATAGAAAAATTTATAATATTTATTTAAATTTATAATATTTATTTAAATTTATAATATTTAT
>JAGWDQ010000068.1:0-31225 GCA_018260615.1 Candidatus Altarchaeum sp. | reverse complement strand
AAATTTATAATATTTATTTAAATTTATAATATTTATTTAAATTTATAATATTTATTTAATTACAAAAATTATAATATTTAATTTATTTTAATTAATTTATAATTAATTTATAATTTAATTTATAACAATTAATTTAATTTAAAATAAAGTAAAAAATTAAAATGGCCTCAGGTAAAAATTTATTCGGTATTTTGGGCATTGTAGCGGCAATTGTAGTGTCAAGTTTTGTAATTGGTTTGATATTTTCAACAGATGTTTTTAGTGAAAATACTTTAAATGAGTGGAAAACGGATACAATCTGTAGTTATAATGCAAAAAGTAACACAACGCCGGAATATTCCGGTTGTGTAAAATTAAGTAATGTTATTATGGTTTATTCATCTAAAAATTTTGTATTTGTTGTTACAAAAGAATCAGAATTCGGAGGTGTTAGTTTATATGTTGTTGATGTAACTGATAAAAATTTAACAGATAATAAATTCATTTATGATAAAACACCCACACAAATAGTCAAATATAAAAATGTTATTTCTCTTACTGGAAATCCAACAGCGTTGTGTGCAGACGGAAATTTATTTGCTTACGGAACGAGCAATTATGATTTTGCATTATTTGACGGTTCTACGGGCACTAAACTAAAAGGAAAAAATTTAGGTGGAAAGATAGCATCCTGTGATATTAACGAGGGAAATTTGGCCATGTGTGCAGGAAATAATCTTTATGTAATTGATGAACAGGGAAATGTCAAATGGAACAAAGAAGTGAACGGATGCAAAAATGTAAAAATTTTGAATAATAAAGTATTTGCAGGAACCGGAGACGGATTTTTTGTATTTTCAATGGAAGGGACAGGTATTTTTTCAAAGAATATAACTATTAAAGACATGGCAGGGACAGATAAAATTGCGATAGCGAGTTCGGATGGAATTTATATCTATGATGAAAATTCAAATAGCTTAAATCTCTTAAGAAGCGATTCGGCAGTTATCGGAATTGCAGGATTAGATAAAGCAATTGTTTATGTTACTTCTTCAACATTAAGAGCAATAAAATATAATGACTCTATTATCTTTGAACATGTAATGAAACCGGGCGAAAACCTTCTTTCTATAAACGGAAATAAAAATTACGCTGTTGCCTTAACAAAGGATGTTAAGAGCCCTGATACAATTATTGTAGAAATAATCGGCGGAGAAACCGTTTATGTATCTACTACAACTGCCGATGATGTGGCAAGTAAGGTAAAAATGTCTTATGTCAAAGATGGTATGTGGGTTTCTTTATTTCCTGATAATGCAATAGGGTTTAAAAATTTTGTCGGAATTTCAGCAAACGCATCAATTGCAAAAGGTGAAAATATATTAACATCTCTTACTAATATAGGTGCAACGGATGAAAAAAAGAAGGAAATAAATGATTCATTGAACCTGATGAAAGACGAATATACTAAAGGAAATTATGAAAAGGTATCGGAGATAGCAAGGGCTTTGAAAACAAAAGAAATCGCGATGGGAAATTCTTATGTGTTGGAAGAGAAAAGCCAAACGGATAATTTATTGGAAATGGCAAGTGAAAAAGGCATGATACTTACATCCGGAACAAAATTAAGATATGATAATGCAATGGAAGAAATGTTTACGGGTAATTATAAAAGTGCTATCAGTGACTTTAAAGGTGTTAGAACAGAAACTGAGCAATTTGTCAGGGATAAAGTATTAGTTGTATTAGCTGATGTTGAGCAGAGAAAGTCAGCAATAGAAAAATTTGCAGAGTCAACAAAAGAAATTACCGATCTTCATGAAAAAATAAATTCGGAAAAGGACTATGTTGATGCATTTACACTTTTAGATGATGTTAAAGAACTTGAACATTTGACAAAAGAAAGAACGATAGAATTATTTGAGAACGCAGAAAAGGCAAAGAAAGAAGCAGAAACTCCGTGGATAATGTTTGGGGCGGATGTCAGAGATATAGAAGACCAAATTCGGACGGCTCATACCGCAGAAGATGAGAAAGACTATGAAAAGACAATAAAAACATTATCTGCGGCAACAAAACAGGCAAAGGACTATGATGTAATTTCAAAAGCGCAGGATGTCTGCGTTATTGCGATCGTCGTAGGAATAATTGTGTTGCTCATTTTATTCATAAGAAGGCCAAAGGTAAAGGAGTAGTAATAACAGAGTTATTTAATACAAATTTAAAAAAGAATAAAACAAAGATAAATAAAAAATAAATCCGAAAAGATGAATACAAAAGCTCTTTTATACGGGCTGATAGTAATATTGGCACTTTCATTTATTTTAGGATATGCCGTATTTGTTTTGACAGCATGGAATTTAGAAGGCAATGTTATTGATTATAATGGCGAGCCAATTCCACATGCGACCGTAACATTCACGAATTATGAAGAGACATTTAAACTAATTACAGATGAACAGGGACATTATGCTATTCCCAATAATATGCTTAAGTCAATGGAAGAAGGAAAGTATCATGTTATAGCAACAAAGAGTATTAATAAAGCGGACTTTGTAGGATATGAAGGTGATTATGAGGTTGAGAAAAAAAATGCAAAATTTAATATATCTTTTAAAAACAAGAATGCTCTTGGTGCCCATCAGCACATATTAGATATAATGAAGGGAAAATTTGGTGACTTGCGTCCGACTTCTTCTCCAAGCGAGCCGGAGTCAGCAAAAATGAAATACGAATCAAAAAGCGAGGCGGCAAAAGATACAGTTGATTTGAAGGATTTGGGCGACTATTATATTCTGTTAAAAAAGGATAAAGATAATGGGAACATAGTTCACATTGACTTAATGTATGGTGGCGAAGTCGTAGAGGAAGGAGATATAATTTTAAATTGCAGTTTATTTATGGGGTGGACAAGACCGGAAGGATATCATGAAGAATTATGGAATAGTATCGGACTGGATAATGTAACAAATAGATTAAATAAGACAAATGGAGTTATTAAGATATGGACAAAATATACCTGGCTGGAATCAGGGGACAGATTCAGTGATGTTATAATTTCTCCTTTAAATGTATTTAATCAGAGAATGGGAAAGAGTAAATCGTTTTTTGAATTTGCTGATGGTTTTGGATATAAATTTACTGATGCACGACCAAAACCAAGTGGTGATGAAGAAGGTGGAGGGGAGGCATCATCAACAGGACCAGGACTTCCCGAGTGTGTAGAAGTGGATCTAAGCGGATTAGGAGAATATACTATTCGTATTGAGAGGAAGGCAATAAATAAGGTCTGTATAAATTTAATGGAAGGTGATGAAGTTATAGAAAAGGCAATGTGCATCACTAATACAAACTTTTGGATTAAAAGCGGAGAAAATATTGAAGATCTGTACAGGCCAAAAGGAATGTTTTCCGAATTAAAAAATACTATTGGAATTGTCGGAGTTGGAAAAGAAATTAACAAAGACACTATTGAATTAAGTAAAGACGATGGAATAATTTACATACGAAATGGTGAAGGTTGCACGGAGTGTTCTGATCCAACCATCTCATCAAAAGATGCGTTTGCCAGAAACTTTGTAATTGTATTAAGAGAACATAAAGATGATAAAGAGATAGTGTGGTATAAAGAAAAGTGGATGTTGGAATCAAGATAAATTTAAATTTTAATTCGTCATAAATTTATTCAATAAAATTAAATTTAAAATGGAAAAAAAGAGAAAAAATACATTAATATTTTCAGGAATAATAGTAACATTAGTGTTGCTTTTGAGCATAAATTTTGTCTATGCAGATGAAGGAAAATGTCCGGAATTATCAAATTATGTTGGACACACTTACTTTATCCATGATGAGATGGAAAATAATTTTGTAGAATTTGACATTTCGGCAAGTCAACAGTCAATTCCAATATATATTTATATTGATAAGCCGTTTGTTCAGCAAATGTTTGTAATAAATCTTACCCAAAAAGACAATAATGGCAGATACTTTGACCATGTGAAATTAAATTTAAGAGATACAATCGTTTCAGAAATTTATCTCAACAGGCCCGGAATACACACATTGCTAATCACAACAGATGCGCACTATTATCGCGAAGATATATCAAATTTATGTGTTTCTCCGTATCCTTGCAATGCCTTACCACATCCTTGCAGCAAGAGTGACAGGATATTAGAACACATCAAAGTCATTTCTAAAGACAAAGATTACGGAATTATTTATAAATTTACCGGATTAAAGAATATAGATGAGAATATTTCTTATCTTGAAAAGCCAATAACAACAGGAAATTTTACGGAAGAATATAACTGGAAGTTGTTTTTACTTTCAAATAGTTCAGCACTTAAACTTAATGATGAACATACGAAAGAAGTCATAGAAAATGCAACAGAAACAACGAAGAAATTTACCAGTGCAGTTGTTGTGGAAGGAACTGTTTATGATAAAGATGCAAATCCGGTAAAAGGCGCAGAAGTAGGAGTTTATATCGTAGGAATTGAACCAAATGTTATACATATTATGACAATAACAGACGAAGAAGGCAAATTTAAAATTTATCACAAACCGGCAGGACAATATATTTACAGATTGCCCAAAATAGAAGCATTCAATCCTAATGATAAATTTAATGATAAATTATATTACGGTGTTGTTTATTCAGGATTAGCAGATAGTGCTGATATGAGCGTACCACCTAAGGAATATCCCGAGGCAAAAGAAGTTCCATTTCCTCTTGTTGAAACATTTATTATCGGATTGATAATAGGAGGATTTTTGACGCTTTTTGGAATCGGATATATTAGTAAGATAATAGATGCAATTAAAGGGAAGAAAAAGGAAGAGCATAAAAGTACACATTAAAATTTTAATAAAAACAGAGGATATTATTTCTAAATCTGTGATTGCCTCATTTTCAGATAATTTGCTTATTTGAAAATAGCAACCTCACGAAATTAAACATAAGAGTATTATTTTTTGTAACTACTCACAGAGTAGGAAATTTACTTGTGAAAATTTCAAAAAAAATACAAAAAATCAAAAATTTACCCGTAATTTTTTATGAGGGGTGAGTAGTTACTATTTTTTAAATTTAACTTCATGAAAATGAACATAAGAACAAAATTTTTTGGGATTGGGGCTTTGGCATCAGTTGCTGTTTTTTTAATTTTGGGGAATATAAATGCCGATTTCCATTTGGCAACCGGTGTCAGCATTTCTGATATTTATAAAGACCCGATGACAAATTTAATAGTTAATATATTCAATTCCACTGACTTATACAATTGCACAACAAATGATTATGGATATTGTGAATTGGGCACAGGAAATTTTTCAATAAATTTTACCCATTGTAACAATTTTTACGCCTTTAATGTCTCCATCAATAACTACGGAGAAGTGGAAAATTTAACCTTAAATTTATCCTCTGCGTGCCAAATTCCAAATTCCTGCAATGCAAGTGAAAATTGTTCGGATAATCAGAATTGTTATAACAACTATTGTAAAAATTTAAATTGCAGCGCAGGATACATTGCAAGAAATCACCGGTGTGAATTTGCTGTCGGATGTAAGATCGGAGGGAGTGTTGGTGCAAAAGTAGGAGCAACGGTGGGTGCAAAATCTTCCGCGCAAAAAATTTCGGAAATTTCAAACTGCACAACCTTGACAGAATCAAATAAGACCTATATATTAACGCAGGATATAAACACAAGCGAGGATTCCTGCATAAATATATCTGCAAACAATATTGTTTTAGATTGCAGATGGCATAAGATTTCAGGGAATAAAAATGGCACAGGAATAGAGATAAAGGGAAACAATGTATTTATTGAAAATTGTGTAATTGAAAATTTTGAGGAAGGTGTGTTGGTGAATGTAAACGATACGACAATTTATTGCAACCTTATTCAAAATAATTCTTGTGGATTGGCATTAAAAGGTGATGATGTAAATACAGGGATATACAAAAATTTGGTAAGATATAATGAAAAGGGCATACAGAGGTCGGATGTGCCCCATGTATTGCCAAACATGTCAATAGTTGCAAACGAAATTATAAAAAATGAAATTGGTATATTTTCCCCCGCGAATGCAAGCAAATTCCAAGATTTAACCAATAATGTGATATGTTCAAATGATGTTAATGTAAATTTCACTGATTACACAAACATTAGCAATTGCACTTTGCCTGATTTGGCAATAACCGAAATTCATGTTCCTTTGATATCAGACGGAAATTTAACGATAAATGTTACGGTAGAAAATTTATTCCCAAATTTATACAATAATTCGGCAATTGTTTCAATAATTGTTGAAGGAAATAATCAAAGAAGTTTTAAAAATGAGACAATTGGTACAAATATTTCAATCCATAATTTGTCTTTTAATTTTTCTTTATTACCTTCGGGAATTTATTTTGTAACTGCCTCAATATCTTCCTTATCAGAAATTAACGAATCAAACAACCTGAATAATGCCCTTTCAAATGCAGTTGCCGTAATTAAGGAAAATCAAGGTCTTGTTTATGGAAAAACGGAACATTCCGGAAGATTGCTACCAAATATAAATTTAACTCTAAATAATTCAGAAGGAGAAATTTTAAATTTAACCAGCGATGAAAACGGATTTTTTGAAATTGTTTTGAATGAAGGAAATTACACGCTGAAAAGTATTTATTCAAAGGATGAAATACTTATTAATGTTAGTAAAAATTCTATTGTTGAAAATAATGTGCTTGTAAATTTAGTAATTCTAAATATTACTGATACTAATAATCTTTCATTAGAGAATGCAAAAATTGTAATAATAGATATTAATACAAATGAAGGCGTTGTTTTATTTACAAATGAAACTGGAATTGCAGAATTCATACCTGTGACAGGACATGGTTATGAAATTTTTATGTTTAAGGATGGAAATGCTCCATTCTATGAAATAATAAATCAAACATATTTTGAAGCAACTTATCACATAATGGCAGAGGATTGCACAATACTTTCAAAAGACACATCTATGTTTGAAAATTACACTTTAAAAATTTATGATGAGGGACAAAACAAAATAAGACAAAACAAGATTGAAAGAGTAATTTCTTATGTTGTCAGCAAGAAAAATATGACTATGCCTTCGCAAAAGGTCGGAGGAAAGGTCGGAGCAAAGCCGATAACAAAAATGGCGAAATGTTTTGTCAACATAACAAATATTCCGGAAAATTTAACTATAAGTGTAATTGAAAATGTAAACGGAAATGTAACAGAAAAACCGGCAAATTCGAGTTTCAACGGTATTGAGATAGTCAGGATGGTGGAAAGAATCGGAAATAAGACAATTCCACTTGGTGATTTTAACATAAATTTCACCTATAAAAATCCAAATTTTGGAAATGTTATTGCAAAATCCGGAGAAGCAGGCGAGCAAAATTTAAGTTATGCAATTCTTCATTTAAACGAGAGCGAAACAAACAAAATCGGTGAAAAAATTTTATATCTTCCGGTAAAAAACAATAAGAGTATCGTTTGTGTAAATGACAATGCGACAAATATAAGCGACATAAACAATATGATTGAAAATGACTGTAATGGAAACTGGAGGATTATGAATGAAAACGATACTGTAACATTTGATAATATTTCATACTACTACAAGGTATTAAGTAACGGAACAGGAGCGGTTGAATTAAATTTTGTACTCGGCGATGCAAATAAAAATAACATGCTGGATTTAGGAGATGTGTTTGAGATAATTGGGCATAGCGTTACTTCTTCACCTGTTCCCGCAAGAGCGGACATAAATGATGATAAATCAATAGATATATTTGATGTCGTGGAAATTTTAGAAAGGGTTTCAGGATGAACTAACACTTGGAAGGAAAAATGTTAAAGTGAGCGAGTAGCAAAAATCGGCAATTATGTAAATTTAGGCATATAAATTTAATTTTCTCTGATTTATTGTAATGTGGATAATCAGGAATACCTAATTGAGCACAAACAAATTTTACCTGAAATTTCTGAAAAATTTAAAACCCGTCATATATCTGTTTTGTTGAAATTTTAGAGGGGCTTTCACAACAAAAATAATAAAAAAATCTCAAATAATGAAGTAGAATTTGCGGATTGGACAAAAATAAATACTCATGATTTGGATTACAAAATAATTAAGCCACTGATTTGGTGAGAGTAAAAAAATTATGGAAACAACAAAAATTGCTTTGTTTAAAGGAAGGAAAATAAGAAAAACCATTTACAACAACGAGTGGTGGTTCGTAGTAGAAGATGTGGTTTTGGCATTGATTGACAGCGTTAATGTTAAGGACTATATCAATAAACTGCGCGCCAGAGATGCTGAATTATCAAAAGGATATGGACAATTTGTCCATACCCTTGAAGTGCCGACGGAAGGCGGTCCCCAAAAAATGAATTGTGCAAATACCGAAGGGATTTTCCGTATTATCCAGTCAATTCCTTCACCTAAAGCAGAGCCGTTTAAAAGATGGCTGGCAAAGGTAGGATATAAACGAGTGCAGGAAATTGAAAATCCGGAATTGGCGACAAAAAGAACAAGAATACTCTATAAACTCAAAGGATATTCTGATGACCGGATTGAAAAAAGAATGCGCGGCATTGCCATTCGCGAAGAATTGACGGATGAATGGCAGAAACGCGGAGCAGAGGAACAAACGGATTATGAAATTTTGACGGCAGAAATTTCTAAAGCAACATTTGGCATAACGCCAGGCGAATACAAAAAACTGAAGGGTTTAAAAAGAGAAAACCTTCGTGACCATATGGACGATTTTGAACTTATTTTTACAATGCTTGGAGAAAGAGCAACTACAGAAATACCTCGCACAGAAAATTCTCATGGCGTACCAAAATTAAAATCCGACGCTGATGCAGGAGGAAAAATTGCCGGAGATGCCAGAAAAAAATTAGAAGAACGACTTGGGCGATCCATGGTCTCAAAGGAAAATTTTCTAAAAAACCCGAAGATAAAAAACTTATTATAGAGGATAAAGATGCTAAATAAAAATACAAAAATGGATACAGAAGAATACCCGATTAAGCACAAAGAAATTTTACTTGAAATTTCGGAAAAATTTAAAACCCCGACTTATATATATTTTGAAGATATTTTGCAGGAAAATGTTCAAAAATATCGCGATGCATTTAAGAACTACGGGCAATTTAGACAGATGTATGCGTATAAGGCAAACACGAACCCTGCTATTTGTAAAATTCTGAAAAATTTAAATGTCGGGGCGGATTGTGTTTCCGAAGGAGAATTACACATGGCAAAATACACTGGCGTAAATCCGCGAGATGTGATATTTACAAGCAACGGAAAGACAGATGAAAGCATTGAATTTGCATTAAATTTCGGATGCACCATCAACATTGACGGATTTGAAGAAATAGAAATCATAGATGAAATTTCAAAACGATTAGACAAGAAACCGAAAATTTCATTCAGGATAAACCCGGAAGTGAATCCGCATACGCATGATAAGATTGCAACAGGAGTTAAGGAATCAAAATTCGGAATTAACATCAGGCAGGCAATTGAGGCATACAAACTTGCGAAACAAAAAAATTTTGAAATTTTGGGAATTCACTGCCATATCGGCTCGCAGATTACAGAAATAGAGCCGTTTATTGAAGAAGCGGAAAAAATCAGCAAAATAGTGACGGATTTGCACGACCTTGGAATAAATTTGAAATTTGTTGATTTGGGCGGCGGACTGGGAATTGACTATCCGCACGATGGAAACTATAATGGCTTAACTCATGACGATTTAGCAAACGGTATAATTCCCATAATTGAAAATTTAAATAAAGATTTGGGCTATGAAATTGAATTAATTCTTGAACCGGGAAGAAGCATCGTCGGAAATGCAGGAATACTGCTTACAAAGGTTTTAAGTATTAAGCGGACACCTTATAAGAAATTTATAAATGTTGATGCCGGATTTAACGATTTAATCAGGCCTGCGATGTATGATGCATACCACAAAATTTTAAATTTAAGCAATTTGAGCGATGGTGATGAAATTTTTGATATTGCCGGAAATTTATGCGAAAGCGGGGACATTTTGGGAAAAAACAGAAAAATTGCAGCAAAGAGGAATGATGTTCTTGCTATTTTTGATGCCGGTGCTTATGGATTTAGTATGAGTTCAAATTATAATTCAACGCTAAAACCGGCGGAAATTTTAATCACAAAAGATAAAAAAGTAAAGTTGTTGAGGGGAAGGGAAAAATTTGAGGATTTGCTGAAAATTTATTAAATTTTAAAATGAAGGAAAATTTAAAAAATATAATCTTGTGGGGTTTTGTGACGATATTGGTTTTTTTAGCAGGCGGGAATGTTTTTGCATACAGCAATTCAGGAAATGACACATGCGAATGTAATTCCTGTATTGATTGCACGAATGCTTTAAATGATAATAACAATTGCAGCAGCACGGTAAAATTAAATCAAAGCATAACAAATCAGGCAGGAAGTTGCATATACAATCCGGTAAATTGGACAAATAAAATATTTGACTGTCAGGGAAACACAATACAAGGAACCGGAAATGGTTACGGAATGTATTTGCAAAGTAATACTGAAAATTTGCAAAAAAATACTGAAACAATTACTTGTTTGAACAAATACAACATAACTCCCGATACGGTTGCATTTTATCATTCTAATCAGTGTCAGCATTGTCAAAATATGATGCCATTGGTTCAAAATTTAACATCTAAGGGATATAACTTTTTGTGGATTGAAATAAGCACAGGTGAAAATAATAATATTAAACAGGATTGCCTTTCGGGACTTTTAACTTCTCAGTATATTCCGCAATTCGGATGTCCTTCAAACGGTGAATTACATGTCGGTGAATTTTCAAGTATATTGGAAATGGAAAATTTTGCCAAAAAATGTAAAGAAGATGCTTTGTATCCTTCAAGAGATAACAACACTGTAAAAAACTGCACGATTAAAAACTTTTATTATGGAATTTATATAAGAGAAACGATAAATAATACAATTACAAATAACCTTGTTGAGCAAAATTTAGATACCGGAATTTTTCTATATTCTTCGCCAAACAATACATTAATCAGCAACACCGCAAGTTATAACGGATACGATGGAATCTGGCTTTTACAATCTGCAAATAACCACATAACAAATAATGTGGCAAATCACAACGGACTTGATGGAATTATTTTAAGTTATTCTTCAAATAATAACAACATCAGCAATAACACGGCAATCTCAAATGGCAATGGAATTTATGCTTTTGGAGGTTCGGACTTTAATGAAATTTCAAACAATGAAATTTCAAACAACACCAACACAGGAATTGGTGTAAGCAATTGTGCTTCCTGGAACTTGAGCTTGTGTCCAAGCGGAAATTTAAATAATAAAATTGAGAACAATGAAATTTTAAACAATGCTGTTGGAATTTTCTCAAATGCATCAAGTTCAGCGATAAATAACAATTTTATTCACAGCACATACTCGGATTTTAATTCAACAAATTGGCTTTCAAGTTTTGGGGATAATAATGCATGTGATAACCCGGACGGATGGAATGACACAAGTATGAAAAATACAGGAAAAACAGGATGCACTTTTACTTGGGAATGTGTTTACTCTCCTGACAACGACAACGATGGCTATAAATCCGTAAGCTGTGGTGGGACTGATTGTAATGATAGTAATGCGCTCATAAATCCAAATACGGTGTGGTTTTATGACGCGGATAACGATACTTATGGAAACGCGACAAATTACACAATAAGCTGCAATAAACCGTCCGGAAATTATGTGCTTTATGGCTTGGGCTTGGATTGTGATGATAATGATGCAAACATAACTCATCAATGTTGCACACAATACGACTTTGACAATAATGCGGCAGTTGATATTTTTGATGTGGTTTCGGCACTTGAAAATTTAAGCGGGGGAAATGCACAAATTTATAATACTATCTGTTCTGAGGCAAACGGTAACGGAAGAATTGACTTGATTGACTTATTTGCATTAATTGCTCAAATTGTTATCGGATAAATTTTCGGTGGGAAAGGAAAAAATTTGATATTTATTTAAAGCAAAATTTAATTTATTTATAGTAATATGGGAAAAAATAAATTCATTGCTACTGGAATGAATGATTATGGCATACCGAAACAAATTAAAATTTCTCCTCATTCTCCAAAAGAGGAATTTGAGTTGTTATCCCGGGAAGTTGAAGAGAAATTCAGAGACGAAGGCGTTGAAAGGGAAGACATTGAAGAAGCAATAAAATGGGCGAGGAAAAAATAACAAATGTGGTTTTTTAAATATGGATGCATATTTGCTTTTCTATATTGTCTAACCAATTCACTATTAAAAATAACCTTTAAAAAATGACCACGATAATAGACGGAAAAAAGTTAGGTCTTGAAATAAAAGAAGAGATAAAGGCAGAGGTTGAAAATTTAAAAAATTTAAATTATGGAATACCTTCACTTGCTACAATACTTGTAGGTAATAATCCCGCATCGGAAATTTATGTCCATTTAAAGCACAAGGCATGCGAGGAGTGCGGAATAAATTCGCTGATTTACCGGCTTCCCGATACAATAACCGGGGAAGAACTTCTTGAAAAAATTTCCGAATTGAATGCGGATAAAAATACACACGGAATTTTGGTGCAAATGCCGTTGCCGAATCACATAAATCCGGCAAAAATTATGGATACAATTGCTTATCTTAAAGATGTTGATGGCTTCAATCCGGTAAATTCCGGAAAATTAATGAACAATGATGAAATTTTAGCACCCTGCACACCGAAAGGAGTAATTTACATGCTTGAAAAATACAATGTCCGGATTGAGGGAAGCAATGTTGTCATAATTAATCACAGTCCTATTGTCGGAAAGCCGCTTGCTTTGATGCTTTTGAGCAGGAACGCCACTGTAACTGTCTGCCATGTTTTTACAAAAAATTTAAAGGAGCATACATTGAGAGCGGACATTTTAATTTCAGCAGTCGGAAAACCAAATTTAATCACGGAAGATATGGTGAAGGACGGAGCGGTTGTTGTTGATGTAGGTATTTCAAGAATTAACGGAAAAATTTCAGGAGATGTTGATTTTGAGAATGTAAAAGATAAGAGCTCACTTATTACTCCGGTTCCCGGCGGTGCGGGGCCTATGACGGTTGCAATGCTTTTGAAGAATACGGTTAATGCGTTTAAGATGCAAATGAAAAAATAAAAATTTTACACTTAAAAAATTTCACAAGTCAAAAATGGAACAAGAAAAACCAAAAATTGGAATTATAGGATTTGGAAGGATGGGACAGATGATAGCACGACAGGCAGAAACCAAAAATTTTGAAATTTCCTGCGTATTTGACCTTAAAAATGTCGGGATGAAAATCGGAAATTTTATCGGAAACAAAAACGAAACTGCTGTCAGCAATATTGCCGATTTGGACAAAATTTTAAAGCAAACAAAGCCGGATGTTGTTATTGATTTCAGCAATGCCGATGCGTGTGTTGAAAATTTAAAAATAGTTGCAAAAAATAAAATAAATGCAGTGATTGGAACAACAGGATTTAGTGAAGGGCAGAAAGATGAATTAAAAGAACTGATAAAAGAAAACAACATCGGAGCGGTTATAAGCCCGAATATGAGCATAGGCGTGAATATATTCTGGAAACTGATTGAAGATGCGGGAAATTTGTTAACGGATTACGATGCTGAAATAATTGAATCCCACCATATAACAAAAAAGGATAAACCAAGCGGAACAGCACTTAAAATCAAGGAAATTCTGGAAAAAATTTATGAAAAGGAAATACCCTCACATTCGGTAAGAATCGGAGGAATAGTCGGTGAGCATACGGTGATGTTTGGAAATACCGGAGAGATAATTGAAATAAAGCATACGGCAATTTCAAGGGATACATTTGCAATGGGGGCGTTAAGTGCAGCACAGTTCATTAAAGGAAAGAAAGGAATATTCTCAATGAAAGATGTAATAGGTCTTTAATTTCACATCAAATAAATTTTCAATCTTAAAAATCCATAAAATTTTTCGCCCTTATTTTTAATATCATGGGCTTATTATGAAATTTTAAAAATTTCCGCTGTTAAATTTATTAATTTTAAATCTCCGAACGAAGTGAGGTGAATTTTCCACTTTAAAATTTTTAATTTGCAACAAATCTATTATAGTAATCCACAAACATTTTGCATGAATTGCTGCTAAATTCACTAACGATCATAGTTCGCAAGACAATCCAATGGATTGCAGACAGTAAATTTTAAATGAAAATGTTAATAAATTCAAAATATACAACCGTTTATACAGAAGGGTTACAAAAATAAAATACTTTTTCCTTTCCAAGTATATTTTTTATCGTACAGGAAAGTTCGTTTTATTGTTCTCTAACCTCGCTGTTGCTCGGATATTTTCAAAAACTCCGCGTTTTGAAAATCGCACCAAGACACGGAGACACAAAAGGCAATGTTGCTCTGTGACTTTGTGTGAGCATTCTTCTGATTTTTTTATTTGAAATTTATTCTCGGAAGGTCAAACGGAACAGGAAGATACAAACTCCTCGCTATGCTGAACAATTCTATAAGCGACATCTTCATGATTGTATTTGAAACCCTTTGATACACCTCTTTTGAAAGTTTGATTTCACCTTTATCCTCTGCAAAGTCCGCCTTTTCGTCTTCTATTTTATACGCAACACTTCCTTCTATCTTTAAATTTCCGACATCGGGAGAATACTTTACGCCGAATTCAAATTTTACTCTTAAATAATCACCGAATTTTTCGTTTTTTTCACGGGTTACTCCCAGCGGTTTAAAATCATAGCCCAAACTTATTTCATCCTTAAATTTCTCAAAGTCCTCGGTTCTTTCCCCCTCTATTTTAGACGCTCTAAATTCTACAACAGACATTTTAAAAAATTAAATTTTACAATAATTATGATTTGAATTAAAATTTTATATCTTATTTTATTTTATACGCATCCTTAACCTTCTCAAAGTCCGCCTTAAATTTCTCTATTCCAATATCAGTTAAAGGGTGCCTGAGCATCTTATCCAAAACATCAAAAGGAATTGTTGCTACATCCGCTCCGATCTTTGCCGCTTCCAGCACATGTAAAGGATGCCTGATACTTGCAACTATAACTTCCGTATTAAAAGCATAATTTGAAAAAATTTCCTGAATATCTTCAATTACCTGCATTCCTTCGTGACTTATATCATCTAATCTTCCGATAAAGGGACTTACATAATTTGCACCTGCCTTTGCAGCGAGCAATGCCTGATTTGCAGAAAATATTAAGGTCATATTTGTCTTAATGTTCTTCCCGCTTAAAATTTTTACCGCCTTTAAGCCCTCTTTTGTCATTGGCACTTTAACCACAATATATTTTGAAATTTTGGAAAATTTTTCCGCCTCGCTTACAATTCCTTCCGCATCGTCACTTATTGCCTCCACACTTACAGGGCCTTTGACAATATCACAAATTGTTCCTATTAACTCGCTTAAATTTTTAAATTTTCCCTTTTCTTTCGCAACAAGTGTCGGATTTGTTGTTACTCCGTCAACAATGCCTAATTCATACATCTGTTTTATCTGCTCAATATTTGCAGTATCCAAAAAAATTTTCATTTTAATAAAATTTAATATTATAAATTTTGATTTGTTTCTAAATTTTTATAATTTAAAATTTTTCACAGTTTTATAAAGTATATGATTTTCATGAGCCTCACACGGAGACACAAGGGGCAATTAGACACTGTGGCTTTGTGTGAGTATTTTTTAGACCCCTAACAAAATTCTCGTAAAATTTTTATTGCTGGAGAAATTCTGAAAACGGGCTATAAAAATTTACCTGTGCAAAAAGTTAATAAAATGACTATATTCCCATCTTGTGGAAAACAAAGTCCTTAACCTTTGAAGCAATCTCAAAACATTCTCTTGTTTCTTCAATAGAGGGAATGTAAAATTCATCAGGGTATCTGATTTCTACGGCATAATATGTTAACTCTTCCAAATCGAACTTTTTGAAATCTTTATCATAATCTGAACATAAATCTGCAAGATATGTCAAATCATGAGTTCGTCCAAAATCCCTGTTTTTAGATATGAGATATGCTTTCAATAATTTTTCCACAACCTGTTGACAGTGAAAACAGACGGCACCCGTAGAAACTTCTTCATCCGGGAAAGATAATTCGTGTTTTGCAACTTTAAAGTCTTCTAATGCCTTTATAATCCACTTTTTAATGTATTCATCCATCATATTGTAATGCCTTCTTTTAATGCTAACCTTATAACACTTCCGATCTTATCTTTAAGGTATTCTACTTCATCATCGGATTTTATTATTATATCGCTTGGAATATGAAACCGAACAAAAAGTTTTCTAATCTTACCTGAAATTTCTATCTTTTCTTTGAATGTATATCTCTTCTCAGTAATTATAAGAAAGTCATAGTCACTGTGTTTTGTGTAATCCCCTCTTGCTCTTGAACCAAAAAGTATTACCTTTTTTACAGATACTCCTACTTCATTAAGGCATTTCAAAATATCATCCTTTATCCCAACTATAAATGTTTTCTTTCTGAAGTTCGTTGCGTGCATTTTATTTATACTCTTCTATTAAATCTTTTGAAAATTAAATGTAAGAAATTTTACTCTTAAGTCGGGGTGAATCCGACATTTTTAAACAAATTAATTTTTGGATATGATGTTTTATAAATTTTGATGTTATAAATTTTGATTTGTTGCTAAATTTTAATAATCATCTTACTATAGTTCGGAGATTTTAAAAACGTGTTTTGAAATTACAGAATATTTGCATTTGTATTTTTAATTATATTTGTATTTATCAATAATATATAAAGAGAAATTTTTATTGATATTTTATTTTATTTAATATGTGCACTAAGAAATCACATGCTGTGCCGGTGGATAATACTCGTGCATTCCATCCATCGTTAATAAAAAGCCCACCTAAGGCATCTCTAAAACTTAGAGACGAGGATGTACATTGATGTCAAATGATAAACAAGAACATCTAAAATGAGAATATACGCAATAACTGCGGATATGCTGTCAAATTGGAGTCATATGTGCAATGCAGATATCATGCTAAATCAGGATGATATACGCAATAACTGCGGATATAATCAGTTAGGCGGCATATTAAGAGGATAAAATTATGAAAATAAAAAAACTAAAACTAGAGAACTTTAGAGCTTACAAAGAAGAGACTGTTTTTGAATTTGGTAATTTAACCACTTTTGTAGGTAAAAATGATATTGGTAAATCGTCAATATTAGAAGCATTGGATATTTTCTTTAATGAAGGCAAAGGCACAATTAAAATTGATTCAAATGATGTAAATAAATTCGCCAGAGACGATGGAAATGAAGAAATAAAAATATCTGTGGTTTTTGATGATTTGCCGGATACTATTACTATAGACGCAACAAATCCTACAAACCTAAAAGATGAATTTCTTCTTAATTCCGATGGGCAGTTAGAAATAATTAAAAAATATCCCAACGGTGGTAAAGAAAAAGTTTTCATTAAAGCAAAACACCCAACTAATCCAGCTTGCTCAGATTTATTGTTAAAGAAAAATACCGAACTTAAAAAGATACTTGAAACAAATAAATTAGATTGTGAAGACAAAACTAAAAACGCTGTAATCAGAAAAGAAATTTGGAATAATTTTAATAATTTGCAATTAAATGAAATTGAGATTGATGTATCAAAAGAAGATGCTAAAAATATTTGGGAACAGCTTAAAAACTATATGCCTTTATATGCTCTTTTTCAGTCTGACCGTAAGAATAGTGATGGTGATAATGAAATACAAGACCCTTTAAAGGAAGCAGTAAAACAGATATTAAGCAATGAAAATATTAGAATAAAATTTAATGAAATTGCCAATGAAGTAGAGAATAAATTGAAAGAGGTTTCTGATAGAACATTGAAAAAACTCCGGGAAATGAACCCAGAAGTTGCTAATAGCCTTAATCCTGTCATTCCACAAGCAGAGAATTTAAAATGGGTAGATGTATTTAAAGGTGTTTCGATTTCGGGAGATGAAAATATACCTATCAATAAGCGAGGTAGTGGAATAAAGCGTCTTGTATTACTCAATTTTTTTAGAGCTGAAGCAGAAAGAAGACAACAGGAAAAAAATGTCCCTAATATCATTTATGGAATTGAAGAACCAGAAACCTCCCAGCATCCTAAACATCAAAGAATGTTAATCGAAGCTTTTAAATCATTGTCAAATGCTAATAACACTCAAATAATATTAACTACTCATAGTCCCGCAATTGTTAAACTTTTAGAATTTGAGCAATTAAAACTCCTTAAAAAAGAAAATGGAATAGTTGAAGTAATAAATATTGAAAAAAATAAATTACCATATCAATCTTTAAATGAAGTTAATTTCTTAGCTTTTGGAGAAGCTGACGAAGAATATCATAACGAACTTTATGGGTACATCGAAAGTGAAGGTAAACTAAATGAGTATAAAAATGGCAAACACACTTTAAAGTATAAACGTGAAAAAAATGGAAAAATAATTGAAGAAGATAATATAGTGTTAAGTGAATTTATCAGACACCAAATTCATCATCCTGAAAATACTTTAAATAATAGATTCAACTTTGAACAACTCCAAGAATCAATAAAACTAATGAGAGATTTTATCAAAAACAAAATAAGTTAATACGCCGCCTAACAGCGGCTATACGCCATTAAAACGGCGCATAGCCGCAAACCGTTATATGAAATAGCAGCTTTAATATATTTGAGGTAATAAAATGAAAGAACCCATTAAATGGTTTGAAGAATATCAACAGATGGATTTATAAGAACAAGAAAAAGGTATTATCATGGTTCAAAATAACGAACATATGTTCAAAAAATTGAATTTGAGTCCGCTGGCAATCAAGGTATTGGCATATTTATCACGCTCACCGAATAAACAATATTACGTGCGCGAAATCGCAAGATTGAATCAAAATAGCCTCGGCGGATGCCATAAAGTTTTGAAAGAATTGTTTAACATGGAATTAGTCGACATGGAAAAGAGCGGACGGAATCAGTACTACAAAATAAGGATTGGAAATCCTGCCATAGCACATTTCAAGATATTCATAAATGTCCAAGAACTGAATGATATTCTAAAGGATATTAAAAATATGTCCAAGAAAATAATTTTATTTGGAAGTTGTGCGATGGGTGAGGATACGTTGGATAGCGACATAGACATCCTGGTAATAACAGAGGATGTGGAAGAGATTAAGAAAATTTTGAAAGGCGCAAGCGTGGGCGGCAGAAAACTTAAACCAATAATATTATCGCCCCACGGCTTCGTTAATTTGAAGAATAATGATATTGCTTTTTATGCGGAAGTGAATAAAGGAATGGTATTGTGGCGCGATTAAAATGAACGAATTTGAAAAATGCATAGAGGAAAGACGCCTTATTCGGATAAATGCCTCTGACGAAATGATAGAAAAGGAATTATATGGAGCTGAATATGATTTGATGCGAGCAGAAGAAAGTCTGCATAATGAGGATTATAAATGGGCATCAGTGCAGGCATACTACTCAATGTTCCACGCAGCAAAAGCACTTGTCTTTAAAAAGGGATATAGAGAAAAAAGCCACAATTGTCTGCTAATTGCCATTAGGGAGTTATACGTCAGAACAAATGAATTGGAACATGAGTTTGCAGATAATCTTGAGATGAGTATGGACCTTAGGCATGAAGCAGATTATGGCCTGACTTATGATGAGGAGAGTGCCAAAATCACTGTAGAAAACGCCAAAAAATTACTTGCTAAAACTCAAACCATATTAAAATCACAGGGTATGTAAATATGCAATTGCTCCGACTCCTCGCAACCCTTTGGGTTGCCCGCCCTTACTATCGCTTGGGTCACTTAACAGAGCGTATCTGACTCCGTGCCTACAGCATTTCGCCCAAATTTAGCAAGCTGGACTTCAGATATGCTCGAACCGTTATACGCCATTGGCTTGAAGAAGTAAAATAAAAAAGATCGAATTTTGGATACTTATTTTTAAGAAATACTTGATCCGGGGGTTTTGCTTTGCATTTGTGCAGGCATCTTTTTAGGAAATATAGTCAATCCTTGCTTAAATTTTAAATTTAAATTTTAAAATGTAATTTTTAAGCCCAAATTTTAGACCCCTAACAAAATTCTGGTAAAATTTCTTATTGCCGGAGAAATTCCAAGTATAAATATCACGATTTTAATCATCCTTCTCGTTGTCTTGTCATCTATCTGGTCTATAAAATAAAGGGCTGGAATTACAATAAGCTTTAACACAAACATAATTGCAGGTGAAAAAATTTCAATCGCCGCAGACGGAAGCACATGCTTTTCAAAGTAACCAAAGAAGGCAATTCCGATGTATGTTGTTGAAGCGTCAAATAAATGTGCCAATACGATAATGTAATTCTTTTCATATCTTAAAAAATTTGAAAATTTAAAAAAATTTAATTTCATAAGTGCATAAATGACAATTACGCACATAGCAAAAATCAAAAAAACAACAAACACGCCAAAATTTGCAGTTGCAGAATGAGAATACAAAAACATCGCAATCAGGACTAAATTTAATCCGAACAAAAGACATCCTGCAACAAGCATAAATTTATAATATTTTTTCTTAAAAATGTAAAGCCCGATAAGCAAAGATGCAATTGTAATCAGGAATATTGTAAAATATATCCCCGGGGCAATGAAGAAAAACGCCAACACATCCGGTCTGTTCGGATAAATTTCTGCATCTGCCAACGCCCGCATCGTGGAACCAAAAAGGATAAACGGAAGTAAAGCAAAAACAAAATTTTTATCTATCTCTATATTCCATTTCTTCATTAGTTTTATAACAAGGAACAAGGCGATGATTAGCACAATTCCAAACATAATCGTATTAAACCAAGTATATTCAACCCGTGTGAATTCATTGATTATGAAATTTATTCCGTCGTTCAGTATATCACTCATCGTTAATATTGCTAATAATTTTTTGGGTTAATCTTAATTATGAATTAATTACAAATAGGATTGGAAATTTTTGATAAATTAATCTAAAAAAATACTATGACAACATTAACGGCTATCAGGTTTAAAGATATGATTGAACTTTTATATCCCAACAACGACATTATTGCTGTTTTGCCTTATAGTAACGGCAGGGAAGAAATCATTATAAAAGGGATTTATAAAACAATAAGGAAAGAAATAGATAAAAATTGTCAATTCGCCGAAGAGGTAGTTGAAATTTATTATCAGGAATGCAGATGAGATAAGTGCAATTTTGTAAATTTTAATAATTTTTTATGTTAATCATAATTACAAACAGAAATTTATTACAATGACTTATTGTCTTGTTTATACAACTACTGGTGGTGAAGAAGAGGCGGAAAATATAAGTAAAAATTTAATTGAGAAAAATCTGGCTGCCTGCATCAACACATTTCCTATAAAATCATTCTACAAATGGAATGGAAAATTTGAAACGAGTACTGAGGTAGCAATGATTATAAAGACAAGAAAAGAATTGGCAGAAAAAGTTATGGAAGAGATTAAGAAAATTCATTCTTATGAAATTCCTGCAATATTCTCAATATCCATAGAAAAAGGAGATGATAACTTTTTTAACTGGATGGATAAAAATTTAAAAAGTTAAAAATTTGTATCTAAAAACAGGTATCATTACTCTAATATTTCAAAGGCAATCTTTGAAATACTCTTCCCGATTTATTGTCGGGAAATTTTGAAAATGTCTTAAAACACTCCGAAAAGAAAGAAAAAATTTAAAAATTTAAAGCAAAGTTAAAAACATTAAAATTTAAAGGATGAAAATTTATGCAGTTGGCGGTTATAACGAAGTCGGAAAAAATATGACTGCTGTAAATGTGGAAGGTGATAATGTCGTGATAGATAACGGAATAAGAATAGATGTTCTTCAGATGTATGACCTGGAGCCGGAAGCAATGCGGGTTGCAGAACAAAAAAAACGACTGGCGGAAGTCGGTGCTATTCCCGATACGGGTTGTATTGAAGGAAATGTACTTGCACAGGTAATTTCTCACGGACATCTGGATCACATTGGGGCAGTGGGAATAAATAATCTCAATGTTCCGATATTTGCAACACCTTATGCATCCGCAATCGGAAGAAGAATCTATCCTGAGGGTAAATTTAATCCAACCGGATATAAAAAAATTGTTGAAATAAATAATATTGGCATTGAATTAGTTGAAGTTACGCACAGTATTCCGCAGGCGTCAATAGTTGTTTTACACACAAAAGAAGGTGTTGTTGTTTATGCAAATGATTTTAAATTAGATGATGCTTCTACTATCGCAAAGGTTGATTACGGACGATTAAAACAAATCGGGAAGGAAGGAGTCAAAGCATTCATTACAGAGTCGTTAAATGCCCATGAAAAAGGAAAAACACCTTCGGAATCCGTTGCCGCCAGAAATGTGGAAGATACAGTTAAATTTGCCAATGACGATAGCGGATTGATTATCGTATCAACATTTTCAACCCACATTGAACGGCTTAAGACAGTATTTGAAACGGCAAAGCAACTTAACAAAAAGGTTATTGTAATGGGGAAATCACTTATATCAAATTTAAAAAGCGCAGAGGACTTGTCACTCATAAAAATTTCAAAAGAGATAAAATTTATCAGAAAAATAAACTCCGTGATGGATTTCCTGAAATCAATTGAAAATAAAAAAGAGGACTATTTAATTTTGGCAACAGGGCATCAGGGTGAAGAGAATTCCGTGCTGTCAAAGATTGTCAATTCCGACTTTAAATTTGATAAACACGATTCACTCATATTTTCTTCAAATATAATTCCGACTGCTGTTAATATTGCAAACCGCCAGATTTTAGAGGCAAAATTTAAGGCAAACAGGGTTAAAATTTTCAGAGATGTTCATGTCAGCGGGCACGCTGCAAAAGAAGAACACAGAAGAATGTTAAATTTGCTAAACCCGGAAATTATTATTCCTTCTCACGGCACAACGGAAATGAAGGGGGCATATATGGATTTGGCATGTGAAGAGGGATATAAAATAAATAAAAATATTTTCCTCTTAAATAACAGGGACAAAATAGAAATTTAATGATTATATTTTTGAATTGGTTAAAATTTAAAAACCAAAAAAATTTAAAAAATCAAAGAAAAATTTCCATATTTCAAAAAATTTACCTTTCAAAAATTTAACTCTCAAGTCCTTAATTAATCCCCGCCTCTGCAAGTTTCTTCACTATCGTCTCTGTATTATCGTTTTTTGTTATGTCTATCGTTACAGGCATCGGCACTAAATGAAAAATATTGCTCTTGCTTTTTTTCATTCCTTTTCCGTCAACTACAACTGTTTTTCCTGCCTTATCAACAACCACACAATATTTTCCTGCATCTCTTCCCTTAATCTTTTTACAGACCCTTCCGATACTTAATATCATCTTCCAAAATTTTATTTTTTATTTATTAAATTTATTTATCAAATGTTAATTATTTACACAAAAAATTAGTTTTTCAAAATTAAATTATTTATTGATTTGGTTTTTTGTTTGCCTCGATAGCTCAGCTGGTAGAGCATCCGACTGTTAATCGGCAGGTCGCAGGTTCAAGTCCTGTTCGAGGCGTAAATTTAAATTTATGGGCCCGTAGCTTAGTTTGGTTAGAGCGCTCGGCTCATAACCGAGCGGTCAAGAGTTCAAATCTCTTCAGGCCCACTTTACATACAAATTTATATATCTCCATATTAAAACACATTAAAATTTATAAAATACAATAAAATTTAAGACATATATAAAATGGTTAGAAGATTGAGTATAAAAAAGGTCTTTAATAACAGGCATGAATCAACAGGAAGAGTGATGAAAATTGAAAAAACACATGATAATATTTTGATATACAAAGAAAATTTTGTGTACAAAGTTAAGAAGGACGGAGATAAATATATAAAAGTCAGAGGCGGAGCGGGAAAAGAAATCACAGAGGAAATGACAAAAACGGAAATGAAGAAATTCGGAGTCCGACTGCAAAAATTTTTCCCTTAATTTTAAATTTTATATGTAGAAATATGTAAATGATATCTGCAACAGTAGTTGGTGCCTCAGGCTATATAGGGGGCGAAGTTATCAGGTTATTAATCAATCATCCAAAAATTGACAAGATATTGCCTGTTTCCAGAGAACATTATGGAAAACCTGTTTCATCTGTTCATAAAAATTTATATAAAATTTTTGATGAAAATTTTGTAGATTTAAATTTAGATAATATAAATACAGATGTTGTCTTTTTGGCTACGCCCCCCGGTGAATCCTTCAACATTGCTCCAAAATTACTAAAAAAGGATATTAAAGTCATATCTTTATCTGCGGATTATAGATTCCAGGATGTTGAAGAATATAAAAGAGTTTACAAAACAGAAAAAGATGATATAAATGAAGAGGAAAATAAAGAATTTGCAAAAAACGCTGTTTATGGTCTTCCTGAGATTTTTCGCGAAGAGATAAAAAAAGCAAATTTGATTGCAAATCCCGGATGTTATCCAACCAGTGCCATACTTGCTATTTTCCCATTAGCAAAGTTTAAGGAAAAATTAGAAGTTGATAAAATTGTAGTAGATTCTATATCAGGATCGTCAGGTGCCGGAGCAAAACCTTCCCTTTTTTTACATCATCCTGAGGTGCATGATAATCTGAAACCTTATAATGTTACTAATCATAAGCATAGACCCGAAATGGAATATATTTTAAGACCTTTCTTTGATGGAATTAAACTATCATTCACTCCGACATTGGGTTCCTGGGTGCGGGGGATTAGAACCGATGTACATATTTTTACAAAGGATATGAATAATGATGACGCCATTCACTTACATGATTTTTATGAAAAATTTTATGAAAAAGAACCTTTTGTAAGAATTACGAATACACCTTATATAGCAAATGTTGTTTATACAAATTTTTGTGATATTAGTGTTAACTATGATGAACATACAAACAGGATTTTACTTATATCTGTAATTGACAATATACTAAAAGGAGGATCCGGACAGGCAGTTCAAAATATGAACATAATGTTTGGATTTGATGAGAAATCCGGATTGATTTTTCGTTAAAAGAACGTTTGAAAAATCCCAAAATTTTTTCCCTTAATTTTAAATTTCCCGTTGCGTTTCCTTTTTTAAACTTCACATCACTTCGTTCCGGGATTTTCAAATCTGTGCGATTTGAAAATCGTTTGAAAAATCACCTCGCTTACACTCGGAGATTTTTCAAAAACTTCGTTTTTGAAAAATGAACACAAATTTCAAAAAATTTACCTGTGATTTAAAAACCCCTGAGGTTTTTAAAGATTGAAAATCGTATAGATTTTTAGTATTTGAAAATCTCGCAGATTTTTAAAGATTGAAAACATATAGTTTTCAGTATTTTTTTGATGGCCGAATAGTTACTTTATTTTTTTGTCCCCTTTGTTATCGCATTTGTTCTTATTTGTACAATAATTTTGTTAGCATCGCTATTATCTTATTCACCCATTCCTTTCAGCAATTTAATTGTGTATGCAAGTGCAACAGCTAATATTCCCAGGCCCACATAAAAAAGCCAGTCACCTGCAATAAAATCCATAACGATGACTGCTTTACAAATCGCAACAACAGCGGCAAGCAATATTGCAGTTAAAAATTTCGGGCTGCCTTCAAGATAAAATACTAGAGCACCGATTAATGCGGTTATTATAAGAATTGTCATGGTATCACTTAGCATATCTTTTGCTTCCTTTGCCCCTAAACCCCATTCGGTTACTGCTGTGCTGTAAAGTGATTTTGATATATTTACCAGTGACAATGCTCCCATTATAAGAAGAAGGACAATTAAACCAACAGCGATTATTTTATTTCCTCCTTTTCCAACCTTTATTACATGTTCTATATCTGCCTTTACCATTTTAAATATGAATTTATTTTAAAAAATTTAGTTAGAAATTAGTCGTATCATATATTAAGAATGCAAATAAATTTCACATTTTAAATAAAATTTTATCAAGTGCCAGATGGGAAAAGAATCCCATAATGAATGAAAGAGTTGTTATTACTGAAAAATTCTGATATGAGAAGACGAAATAGAAAAACAGAAATAATAAAAACCCGATGAATATTCCAAACATTTTTTTGTGTGTTATACCTCTGTGAGCGGGCTTAATAATTTTGAGTAATATTACTGACAAAATCCCGACAGTAATCGCGATTAGAATGACTATGAAAAATTTTATTGTCCCGCTGCTAACACTAACAGGAAAAATTTCAAAAATTTTCTCTGTTATCGTATTTAAAATTTCACCATGCCCACTCATAATGCCAAGACAACTAAAAAAGAAGAAAAGAAAGACCAACATCTTCAAGGTTCTGAAAGGAATTGATGCGTGGTGGTCAATATCCGGAAGCACAGAGCCAAAAATTGCCAAAAGTAGCGGGAAAATAAATAACCATGACAAGCCCTCATAAAGTAAAAATATTAGCGAAAAGCCCACTCCGATAACAATACCAAAGGTAATGTGCTGTTTGAAATTCATTTAAATTTTAAATTTTTATTCAATCGTTCCCTTTACTCCGGTTATTAAATTTTTTCTTCTCTCATCTCTCACAAACATTTCCTTAATCGCCTCTCCCAACGCCCTGAATACACTCTCCCACGCATGATGAGGGTCTTCTCCGAATTCAGAGTTTATATGGATTGTTGCTTTCATTCCCAACGCAAATCCTCCCAGAAAATTTTTCAAATCCGCAGAATACATGTCCTCAACATCACTCGCCTTTAATCCGTCAGAAATTTTATCAAAGTATAAATTTGGCCTTCCCTCAACACTTATTGAAGCCATACTTTGGGACTCATCAATGACAGCACTGAAAAATCCGTTTCCTCTGATTCCCTCATTGATTTTTTCCTCAAAAATTTTAAAGAAAGCGGTTCCAATCACAATTCCCGTATCCTCGGCAACAACATGTTTTAAAAAATTTATTTCTGTTCGGACATCAACATTTATGTTAAATTCCGATCTGAATGCGAGGGTTTCAATCATGTGGTTTAAAAAATTTATTCCTGTATTTACCTTCAAAATTGGTTTTGAGTCATTTCGTTCCCAAATTTTTACATTTATTTTACTTTCCTTTGTTGTCCTTTCAACAGCGACAATGTTATTTTCCTTATTTATTTTAATTCCATATTCCATTTTAGCATTGTTTAAATTTAAATTTTAATTAACTTAATTATTAAAGTTTGAAATTAAATTCAGAATATCTGATTTTGAGAAATCAGAAATAACAAATAATTAATTGGAAATTTAATTTAATTTAATAAAAATTTACAAACAGAGAAAGAAAATGGAGATAAATAAAAATATGGGTGGCTTGGCAATTATGCCGGAGATCAGCAAACAGGTGTGCCAGCTTTCTTATGAACTTCAACAGGAAGTGCTTCGCTTTGCACAAAGTTTGGTTGCTCATCCGCTAAAAGAAAAGGGGGTTAAAGGTAAAGATCTTATTTCGTTTGCAGGTATTATGAAATCTGAAGATATACATTTAATAAATAAAGTAATTGAAGATAGTTGTGAAAAAATAGATACAAATGAGTGGTAGATTTGTCTTGGACACCAATATTGTTATTGCACTTTTTGCAGGGGAATCCACCGTTCAAAGCCATCTAAAAACCGCAAAAGAGATATTTTTACCTTGCATAGTGCTTGGCGAAATTTACTTTGGTGCCTATAAATCCGGGGGAACGAGAAAAAATATAGAAAAAATAGAGAAATTCGCATGTGCGAATTTCATTCTTGCTTGTGATGGAGAGACCGCAAAAGAGTATGGTATTATTAAGAGTGCATTATCTGCAAGGGGACGGCCAATCCCGGAGAATGATATTTGGATCGCAGCTATTGCAAAGCAACATAAATTAATTTTAGTGACACGGGACGCGCATTTTAGTAATGTAGATAATTTGACTGTTGAAACATGGTGAGTGAAATTCATAAAATTATGCTGATGGCAATCCAAGCGGCAAAATTGAATGAACATTGTCCTGAAACAATTTGGTGTTGATTGCAGAAAATTCTTTGAGAAATTTTCTTATTTGCTTCGTTTTACTCGCAAATGCCAAAAATTAATGTTGCTATTATAATGAGAGTGAAGAAAGGACAATTTTCCACAATTTCCGAACAATATGAGGAAATACTCGGAACGATAGTTCCGATAAAATTAATGTGAAATTTATGCAATTTCAAAAACGAAGTTTTTGAAATATCTGAACGAAGTGAAGTTATTTCAAAAATGCGAAATTTTTAAATACTGAAAATCTACAAGATTTTCCTTTATAAATTATAGGATCCTACTCAACGCCTTTGCATTGGCACCTATGGAATACAAACACAAAATAATATTTCCGAACGCCTCGGATTGCGAATTTCCTCTGCAAGCTTGGTCTGTTATCAAGCAGACATTAGCTTATCCTTGTGTGCGTAAAAATATATTGGCCAGTTTCAAAATGGGTTGTCATCAGACATTGCCACCATAAAATCTCCCGGCCTTTATACAAAATTAAATCGCAAGTAATTAAATTTCAATATATTTAAATTTTGATTTTTATTTCCTTGTGTATACTTATAATTTTATGAATGTTTCAATCTTATTTTAAATCGCAAAGATTTAAAAATCTCCGAACAGAGTGAGGTGAATATATCCTAAGAGTGTATTAGATATTTAAAAATTTTAGTTTCCTTACAACCCGTTGAAAGATTGTGCATTTTATAAAATTGTTTGTTAATTGTAATTCTTAACTTAAATTTTATATAATTTTTAAAGCAAATGAATCAGATAAATCATAACCTCACCGATGAAATTTACAAAAAAGGAATGTTGTATGCACCTTTTGGAGAGTATATGCGGCTGAAATACGGATTTAAGGTATTTAAGATACCGTTTAATGGAAATTTTACCTGTCCGAATTATGACGGTCGTTTGAGTAAAGATGGTTGCATATTCTGTCCCGATTTTGCCCGCCAGTTTACCTATGAAAGTTTTCGCCCGTATAAGGATTTGAGCATCGCGGGACAAATTGAAAGTCAGTTAAAACATTACAAATCATGCGAAAGTGATAAAGGTCTGGTCTATGTTGCGTTCGGGACCAACACATACCAGAGGATTGAAATTTTAAAGAAAATTTACGATGAAATTCTGGAAAACAAAGAGGTGAGCGGATTAAGTATAGGAACGAGGCCGGACTGTCTTCCCGATGAGGTCTTAAATTTACTCGGAGAGTATGTAAAAAAGGGCTATGAAATCTGGCTTGAAATCGGACAGCAAAGCATGCATGAACACACACTTGAAAAAACAAACCGCAAACACGGAATAGCGGAATGTATCAGGGTAGTCAGGGAAGCACATAAAAGAGGAATATATGTTTTGTTTTTCATTATGCTGGGATTACCTTATGAAACAAAAGCGGAAACAATTGAAACCGCCCGTATGTTGTCTGCACTTGAAATTGATGCGGTTAAAATTTATCCGACTGTTGTAATGAAAGGCACGAAACTGGCGGGGGAATACTTAAAAGGAACCTACAGACCTTTAAGCGAAATTGAATATATAAATTTAACTGCTGACTTTCTGGAAAATTTGGACAGAAATATTTTAATCCAGCGGCTGTCAAAGGACTGCGGATTAGAAACAAAGTTAGCACCCGAATGGGATTCATACAGGGCAAGAATCACTCCGAAGATTGAAAAGGAATTAAAAAGAAGAAATACAAAGCAGGGGGCAAAGTTGAAGTTATCTCTTACAGTTGATGAACTCGTGCCGTTAATTTAATAAAAATTTCTAAAACAGAACTTCATCTCTAATTTCTATCTCGCCATAATTCTTGGTAAATAATAAATCATAAGTTTCTAAAATCCCTCTGCGACCGACTAAATTAAGCGGAAAATTTAGAAAAAACACGGGAATATTCCAAACCTGATCATTGATTTTAATCTTAACATTTTCAGCAAAATGTCCAGTTACCTTTCCCCCTATCCCCTTACCATTTGCTTCCTTTAAGTTATTCAGATCAATTCCCATAACGGATGCATATTTTTCATTTATTGTTGTATAGTCCGCCCCGGTATCTACTATTGCATTTGCAGAAATCCACAAACCATTATTGCTTTCCAATTCAATTTCAATAACCGGCCTCATAATTGTTCCTTCTATTTCCGATTTCTGTAACTGGTAGTCAAATCGTTTTAATGTTTTCATAGTATCAAAAGCTCTTTTTCTTTGGGTATTTCCGTAACGAAAATGTGCTTATTTCCAACAATTGTCCGGGCATCTTCATACACTTTATTCATATCTTTGCCATGTGCAATAACTTTTTTATCCGATATTGCTATTACTTCTCCACCATAACGTTTTTCTAATTCGGATAAATGCCTCTTAAAATATAAAAACTCTTCGGTCATTTTAAAATTAATTTATTAATTTTTAAATCTCCAAATGAAGTCCGCTCACTTAGTTCGTGGATTTTTCAAACGAAATCGTTTGAAAAATGAGATGATTTTGTTGTTTTTTCTTATTTACTCAATAATAATTTGTTATGAAAACATAAATATTTAAATTTTAAAATGGAAATTTCTATCATCGGAGCAAGCGGATATACCGGAATTGAACTAATGCGGATTTTGGCAAATCATAAAAAAGTTGATTTGGTAAAACCGTATTCAAGAACTTATGCAGGAAAGAAAGCAGATGTTGTTAACTTGACTTTGTCAGATTAAATTTTTAAATGCTTTATACTGAAAACTTTGAGTTTTCAATCTAAAAAAATCTGTGTGATTTTTTTATTGCTTAAAAATAAAAATTTTAAATTCGTATTTCGGCAATTTTCGGCTTTAAAAATTTTAAATTTTTAGATGATGTTTTGAAATATGACAAAGTCAAGTTAATAAATCACTCGTTAAATTTGCTCAATTTGAAAATTTTCACGACTTTGACGGCGAAAAGACAATAAATGATATAGACAGCGATGTCTGTTTTTTATCGTACAGGAAAGTTCGTTTTATTAGTTCCTCACACCAAGACACAGGGACACAAAGTGATAGATACTGAAAA
>JAGWDQ010000067.1 GCA_018260615.1 Candidatus Altarchaeum sp. | reverse complement strand
TATGAGTATAAGAATAAATACCTGCTCATAAAATCGGTGAAATTATTAAATACCTATTCTGCTTTTGTGAGTTTTATTTCTGCTTGAATTACGGTTGGTTGTCCGGCATATATCGCTGCATCCGTAATAATTCTTTCTTTAACATCAATGTATAAAATATTTCTAAAGTATTCTTTGTTTATGCTATCTTCACTTTCTATAGTTATCTTCACTTCAACCTTAAAACATTCTCTATTCTGAATCCTTTCTCTACCTTCAACGCTCACAAATATTTTATGAATCTCATCTACGGGTTTTTCCTCCAGAATTGGCACACCCTTACTATAAGTAATTTCTAATTGCTTACGAGTAAAATTTATTTCAAATGTATTTTCATAATTATCGTTTAGATGAAGCATCCATTCCCCATATAAAAATTTTCCTAAAAACGAAGATATCTCTAAAAATTTAGATGCATTTTCCCCATAATATGTAATACTATGATTTCCCATACCAGGATAATCAATGTTTGTGATAAAATATCTTGCGATGCCATTTTCATCAATACAAACAAATCTTTCCTCTTTTTCAACAAGTTGATTTTGAGTGTATTGTGTTAAATTTCCAACTATGACAAAACAATCGGATTTGTTAAATCTGTCTATACCTTTTATATATAATTTATCATTGATTTTTATGTCCGGTTCTTTTAAATTTGGCTGTTGAAAAGAAAGAAACCCTGACAAAGGGGTAATTTTATATTCATAAATTTTTCCTATTTTAAAATTAGGGAGTATATTCTTTGAAATATCTAAATTCTTTACTTCAGCAGATGCATTTTCTATTTCTGTTATATTTTTATTTGTCTTTTCAGTATTTTCAGGATAATTTAAAAATACAAATAAAGATGATAATGAAACTATGATTATGCCAATAATTATAAATTTTTTATCCATTTTTAGAAAAATTAAAAATAAATAAACCGAACTTTCCTGTACGATAAAAAAGGGTAAATTAGGTTGTATGGTTTTACTTCTCAGTGAAAAATGTTGTTTTTATTGTGAGTCAATCGATGTTTTTAAGGCAGGATGTTGGAGGAACTTTGGAAAAATTAAAGTTCGGAAACTAAATTTGTTTCTGACGTCCTAAGATTTCCTTTAGACCAATACTCAGATTTTATTAAAATTCTCTTTTTAGCATCTATCCACAAGTAAGATTTATAAGTTATTTTTTTTATTATCTCTTCTGGATTAGAAATAGTTGTTACCTTAACTTTGAAACATTCTATACCCTCGACTTTATCTCTATTAACGACCTCATATTCTTTACTTTTTTTCTTTGTTTTTTCACCTATTGTATATGTATATTCTTGTTTCCATTTGAAGTTGTCATCTAATGCTAACATCCATGAAGCAAAAAAGGATTCAGATATTGTTATTTCTGCATCGTCACCAGTTAAAACCTTACCCAGACCCAGTAGTTTCAGAACACTTCCATTATCCTTGTCGTAATAAATGGTCTGTGTAAATTCAATGTGTTGAGAACCATCATCTGATTTAAATACACCCTCCTTATTAACCCTCACAACATAATATACCTTTCCTTCAATTATTTCAATTCTTTCCACATTATAGGTCTCATTTCCATATCCTCCATCGTATTTGTTCAAATAATACCTGAATTCTTGTCCGACACTTAAAGGAACATTGGCATTTCTCCGGAGGTTTTTTGCAGATGTAATTTCATATTTTACGGGGTTCACAATATATTTTTCGGTTTGTTTAATACTGTTATTATTTTTATCGTATAGTACCATCTCAGGATTCTCTTTATCGTTAAACACCAATAACACACCAATTGCTACCAAACACATCACACTAATTAATACGATTAATATTTTCTTATTCATTTCATTTATTATTTATTTTGATTTTACTTTATTTTTTCGTTTAAAAATAAAAAATAAAAGAGAGAATATATAATTCCCCATGTCTTTGTTGTCACCTGATTAACACTATTTTTACTCCTCTTGTTATCTGTTTATTGGTCCTTTCCTTATGAAAAAATTGTTTAACAAGTAGTATGCCACGTACTTACAGGGCAGTTTTGGCTCCAAGGATCACATCCACTAAACCATCCATTATTTAAACCATGCCAATTACCCTCTGGATTTGGTTCCGGCCCTTCAAAATGAATTATCTCCCACTCTACTATATATTGCGCCTGGTACCTATATCCATAATCAATTCCTCTTGTGAAGTCAGTCCCATCTTCTCCACTATTGCCGCCAACATAAAAATGAGTATAGTGGTAACCCTTACCCTCAAGAAAATTTTCAGCTTCATCAACATCTGCAAAGAAACCCTCATAATCATAGTAAACACTCCTGAACACCAGAGGATCTCCATTAGTGCAACCCCACAAGCCAGCAATATCTGTCTTACATTGTTGAGGTGTTTCATCATGCCAAGTACATGTTGATACGCCCAGCTGTGATTTAGTAGGTACCCCATTTAAAGCACTAACCTCACTTACTATTATCCCCATTATCACTATTCCAACTACTATTACCAATATTCCTATTTTTAATTTACCCATTTTCACGCAGTTAAATCTTTATTTTATTTAATTTTCCCATTTCAGGGACCATTGTCATTCAGAGAATGCCTCTTGAATCTATGTGCATTCCTGTCAGTATTATAAATATGATGAAAAAGCATAAGTATTAGCAATGAAAAGCTTTTCACTAAGCCGTGAAAAAGGTTGAAAACGTTTTCACGGTTTTTCACGACACTTAAAAATTTCAAAAATTCAAAAGAGTTTTTTGTTTTGCTTTTTGTTTTCATTTTTCGTAACTATTTTTTGGCTTTGTTAGCATAAATTTCATAGATTTTTTCATATTTTTCTTTTTCTCACCATATTTTACATTGACAGGATTGGATCCTTTTTTGATTAATTCCTGCATAATTCTGCATGTTTTTGTATTGTAGTCACATTTTAAACTCTCTAACTGTAAGATTTCAAATCTTTCATTTTCTATCCTCGTTAATATATCTTTTACTTTTATACTATGTCCAATTGGAATATTCAAAATTGCAGGCATTTTGTTATTGTTTTCATTTTCTTTTATATTTTTCAACTCATTGATAAATAAGGGTTATAATGTTTAGATGAGTGTGAAGGTTGCAAATATAAAGGTTGCCTGATGTTTTACTTATATGGCTTTTTTATTTCTTTCAATTCTGCAGTTTTTTCCAGTAGACGACCTCCTTGTGTGATAGTATATCGCATATACTTAACACCTATTCTATTCATTTTTTCAATGAAGTATATCTCTTCATAGTGTGTTTCTACTTGCCCAACCTTTTCATTGATAATCTCTTCTCCACAATTTGACGTTGCAGTCTTCCTAACTTTAAAACATTCATAGTTATTTACCTTTTCTGTGCCCTCTACGGTAATTTCTATAGTAGCATTACAACCTATCATTGGACTCCACTTTGCAACAAGTTTTGTATCTTCAGATAAATAAAACATCCACTTATCCACCATAATTCCTACTATTTCCATACAAGATTCTATTGACTTTGTCTCTGGGAAAAATAAAACAGATAGGTTGTTTTTGTTTATTTTCACAGTACACCCACCATATGTTAATGGAGATATTTTTATTTTGTTTACTTTACCTCCTCTATCTTCATAGCATATAGGGGTCTTGTTTTGACTCTCAGATTTTATTACAATCCAATCACTTTTGTTTATTCTCTCAATTCCTTCAATATGAATTGGAGTATTAAACTCAACAGGTTCGCAGTAAAATGATAGTGTATTATCTCCTGAATCTTGTTCGGGAAGGAAAGGTAAGATAATATATGATGTTGTATACACATATGTTTCTCCAACTTTAAATTGAGGAGTTATATTTAGCTTATTGCTACTTCTGAGAGTTAGCAAATTTACTTCTTTGGTTATTTTTATTTCTTTTTCTAAAGATTCAGTTTCATTGGTAGAATTTTTAATAGTTTCACTTTGGTTTGTTCCCACATTATTTTGCGATTCTATGCATCCGCTTATTAATACAATTCCAACTAGAAGTATTAATATTGTTCCTACTATTAATATTTGCCCAATGGGGCTTTTCCCTAGGATGTTTTTATCCATGGTTTTCACCTCCCAAATATTTGTATTTTGCATTTTTTGTTTTAAAAATTATTTATTTTTTATTTAACTTTTAGATTTAACGAAATTTGCACTTTCATCAACAAAATAAAAAATTAAAAAAGATTATATTTCATATATGTCCCCTTCCAGAAGGAACATACAAGTCATCAAACCTTAGATGCACTGTCAAGCACTATTAGTTGCTATTTCAAAGGGATCACCATGAATAAGCATTTGCATACACGTAACCATAACACGCGTAAGCATACGATCCCACTCCGCTAGGCTGCAGACTTGATTCTAAATCACGGTCTGATATCACCCCTCCAGAATCTTCCCATTTTGCATAAGCATATTCAGATCCACTCCATGTGCTTGGAGGGTTCCCAGATGGACATATTTGAGTGTGTATCTCTTTTTCAACATCTATAGATGCGCACATTAGGTCAGCATCCTGTACATTATAATATGTATGAGTATACCATCCCCAATTTTCACAATACTGAGATACCGAAGCTGTACCGGATGTGTATGCATAAGCGCTTACCTCGCTCACCATCGTTCCAATAACTATTAACCCAACCAACATTACCAACATCCCTGTTTTAAAATCCATATTGTTTTATGTTTAAATTTTATATTTTTATTTATTTGTTTTTTGAGATATCTGTCTTAAAATATCCTCATAGAAGTCACATCTCATTAACTTCATGAGCCCGCCCATATCTCTATGAGCATAGTCATATATAATGCAAAAAATTTTATTGTCTTTATTTTATCACCTCCTTGAATTTTAATTAAATTTTTTCAACTGATTTCATAAACTGATTAATAATTATTGTATTGGGGATTAAGTATTAAAAAATATTCTGATTTTACAATTTTGTAATGAGAAAAAACAAATCTGATCATTTGTCTTTTTTAATATCCAAATTCAATTATTAATTGTCTGATTGTAATTAAACATAAATGAAGTTTTGCGTGTTGAAAAAATGAAAATCTACAAAGAAAGGTATGAAGATTACCTGAAATGGATTAAGGAAACGGACAAATACTTGGATGTTATTTGTTCGGAATCTACAGTAAAAGTGCTTCTTAATGTAAATGGCAAGAGAGATATTAAGGAATTGCAAAAAATTTCAGAAGTAAAGAGCTTAATGACAACCTACAATATCCGCAATAATTTAAGTGAACTCCATCTGATAGAATTTAAAAAAGAAAAACCAAATCTTTCTGCTTTAGGCATTGTTGTTAAAGCTAAAATACTGGAACTTGAACAACTGATGAAAACCGCCGAATATGTCAGATTATTTTCCGCAAAACAGAAATTAAGAATAATATTATTTCTTGATGATTATGAAAAACATGAATCAGAGATTCGTAATAAAACTGGCAGCAAAAGCGAAGGAACCACAAATCATATTCTTACACGTTTGGAATATGATGATAAAATTGTTGTTGAGTTGAATTCAAAGAAAAGAGAATGGAAACTATCTGAAAAAGGAATGCATATTAAAGACAAATTTATTGAATTGCTCAAACTGTTTCTTACGATTAAAAGACACAAAGAATATTTGAACGGGCATTTAATAAACATTCCTGAGCATTGCCTGCCATTCCTACATATATTTTATAATGGAAAAATAATAAAAGATTCGTTTTATGACAACATGATTGTTTTTAACACGGTTAGAAGAATGGCTTTAACCGGAAAATACCTTTACGGTGTTGTTTCAGCTTATGCAGAAAATTATATTGCTGCTGTGGGTGAAGCAATTAAAAAAGGAATTGAAGTTAAGGTTATAATAAGCGAAAATGTGAAGAAATGTCTCGGAAATAACAATGGAATTTTTGAAATGATAAATGCAATGAATAAAAACAAAAACGCAAAACTTATGATTTCCGGGAATCTTGATAAATTTACACTGCTTCTCACAGATAAGGAAATCGCATTGTTTTTGTTCAAAAAGAACGGAACTGTTGAATGGTATGAATTTTTACACTGTGAAGATGAAGATTGTGTCCGTTTCGGAGATGAAATTTTTAAATTTTATGAAAGAGAAGCGATGGAAATTTAAAAAAATAACCTCACTTCGTTCGGATATTTTAAAACATGTTTTAAATGCTCGTCGTTATCACGGGAAAAGGAGGTGTCGGGAAGACAATGGTTTCGGCATTGCTTGTCAAATGCATCGCCGAACTTAAAGCAAAAGACGAAAATATTCTGGCAGTAGATGCAGACCCTGCATCAAATTTCGCAAACGCATTGGGGATAAAAACAACCTGTAGTGTCGGAGATATAAGAGAAGACATACGAAAAATGCTCAATAAAGGCACATTTCCGCTGACTGACAAAGAAATGTATTTTGACGGAAAGGTATTTGAAATCACCGCTGAATGCAATATTTGCAGTATAAATTTTGACTTTATTGAAATGGGCAGACCCGAGGGATATGAATGTTACTGTGCATTAAACGATATGCTGAAGAAAATTTTAAAACGAATGGAAAATGCGTATAAATTTATTGTCGTTGACTGCGAGGCGGGATTGGAACATATTTCAAGAAGGACAACCACAAAAGCAGACATTATGCTCATTGTTACAGATACCTCAAACGCCGGCTTTAAAACAGCCGTAAAGATAAATGAGCTGGCACAACGACTTGGGGTGAAAAAAGAAAAAATTTTTCTCGCGGTAAACAAATTTAATGAAAATTTTAATGAAAGTGCAAAACAACGGGTTGAGGAAAAAATTAATGCCTGCGGAATTCCCGAAATTTGGAGAATTCCTCATGATGAAGAAATTGCAACCTTTAATCTGGGGGGAAAACCGTTAATTGAAATTTCTGATGATTCAAAGGCATACAACGCAATAAGGACTATCTGCAAAATTTTACTTCCTTAAATTTTTCAATCGGAAATTTTTAGTTCTGCGTATTTTTTATAAACTTTTTTCCTGTAAAAACTCTTTTTTTGTGAAGAATATAAAACATAACTCTCGACAAACAACCCATTACTACTCCAACAATTGCTTTTGGCAACGGGTTAGAGCCATTTGGGAAGGTTTGTCCATTCTGAAAGATTGTTTCCTTGGCAGCATTCACTATTCTGCTGAAATAATATCTTACCTTAACTCTGCAACTTTACACCAATACATGTGAGTAATTGTTATCTCTTGTCACGGGCAAAAACCAAAATTCCTCTATGATTTAATGTGCAAATTATCTACTAATACAATATAGTTGCCATTTTTATATTCATTTATTTCATTGGCTTTGCAGCGAACGGAGACT
>JAGWDQ010000066.1 GCA_018260615.1 Candidatus Altarchaeum sp. | reverse complement strand
CTCCGAGCACAAGCGAGGTGATTTAAAAATCAGCAGATTTTTAAAGATTGAAAATTCTCAAAGAATTTTCAGTATATTTCTCCTTTGTGTCACGGTGTCTTGGTGTGAGGAACTAATAAAACGAACTTTCCTGTACGATAAAAAATGCTCGTAATCATCCTTTCTTATCTCGGCGATTTGATATTCGGACAGCCACAAAATTCTCTGCATCCCGTAAGGGCGATGGGACGGATGATTGAGAAACTGGAAAACATACTTAATAAAGGAAAGGAGACAAAAATAAGGCGAATTAATGGTGCGTTCATGGCGTTCATTGTCATTGGCGTAACTATGTGTATTGCTTATGTGGCGATAGAAATTTCAAAGGCAACAAATGATTTGCTCGGATTGCTCGTTTCGGTTTATGTTGCATACATTTCATTTACAGTTAAGGGATTAACCAAATCTGCGGAGGATGTATTTGAGGGATTAAAGAGAAATTCATTAGTCGTTGCAAGAGAAAATTTAGCGAAGATTGTTACAAGAGATACAAAAAATTTAGATGAAGAGCACATCATAAAGTCAACAATAGAAAGCACAGCAGAAAATTTAAATGACAGCGTTGTTGCTCCGTTGTTTTATTTGCTCATCGGAGGTCCCGTAATGGCGATTGGTTACAGGGCTGCAAATACACTTGACGCAATGGTTGGTTATAAGAATCAAAGATATATAAATTTCGGCTGGTTTTCTGCAAAATTTGACGATGTTTTAAATTTCATTCCCGCACGAATAACAGGAATTTTGATTTGTGTTTCCGCATCAATTTTAGAACATAACGGAAGAAATGCTTTAAAAATAATGGTGCGGGATGGAAGAAAACATGAATCACCAAATGCAGGGATAAGCGAGGCGGCAATGGCAGGAGCGCTGGGAATGAAATTGGGAGGATGTTATTCATATCCGAACGGTAAGAAAAAGTGCAGAGAGGAAATAGGTGATGATGAAATAAAGGTTGAGAAAAATTTAATAAAGAAATGTGTAAAAATTTGTTTTACTGTATCAGTAATTATAATCATAATAGGAATAATTTTAAAATTTTTCATAAAGGGTTAATTTATAACACAAATACAAAAAATAGGGAAAGATGAAAAATAAAACTAAAAACAGGTTGGAAAAGAAGTGGCAGAATTTACCGTTACATCACATAGATGCGTGTGTCGTAATAGAAGCTTTAATATTGTTTGGTGATGACCATGTGTCTTGTGAAAGATATTTAAACAAAATTGGCTACAAATATAGAGTGGCTATTTCAATCTCTGCACTTGGCGAAATTTTTATGTATTTAATTAAAAAGATTGAAAAAGGAATAGATAGAGAGATGACATTCATATTTCTTAGCAAAGTATTTGCATTTGTTAGAAAATTAATGGATGAAGGAAAAATTACTTTCTCGTCACCGCAATTTGAGACATACTCTATTGTTGAAAAAATAAAAACAGTTGAGAGTAGAGCGGAACCAATGGACGCGTTAAATCTTGCAACTGCTATAGCAGAAAATGCAAATATATTTGTAACTTTAGATAAGGATCTTGCAGGAAATAAAAGGATTGAGTTGGACTTTGAAATAAAAATCAAACACCCTGATGAATTGTAGATTCTTTTCTAAGTTGCTTTAATGTAGCTACCACATTTTCCTTTTTCCAGTTTGTGTGTTCTCTGATGATTTTATGAATGCTTTCTAATAACTCATTCAGTTCGGGATCATCAAATCCTGTTTTTTTACGCTCCATTTTTACAAATATAATAAAATAAATTTAGCATTAATTAAGATTAAGTTATAATATAAAAATAATAAAATTGAGTTGGCATTTAAAATTAAAATTAAATACCCAAGTGACCTGTAGTTTCTCTTCTAAGCCGCTTTATAAGTTCCACCGAACCTTCCTTTTTCCAGTTTGGGTTTTCTCTGATGCTTTTGTGAAGACTCTCCAGCAAATCGTCCAATTCGGGATCTCCAAAACCTGTTTTTTTACGCTCCATTTTATAAGACTAATGAAAAAATTTAACATTAATTACGATTGGACTTAAATATAGAAATAAAAGAATCAGGTAAGTGTTTGGAATAAAAATCAAACATCCTGACGAATTGTATCCTCTTTTCTAAGTTGCTTTAATGTAGCTACCACATTTTCCTCTTTCCAGTTCGGGTTTTCTCTGATACTTTTGTGAAAACTTTCCAACATCTCGTTCAGTACTGGGTCATCAAATCCTGTTTTTTTACGCACCATTTTTTGCACATATCATAATTAAATTTTGTTTTAAAATAAAAATAAATCCTAATGCAATGGAAAATTTTAAGCATCCGAACGAGCTGAATTCCGGACACGGAAGTTTGGGCTTTATAAAAGCGGAATCAGGAAAAAGTAAGAATAAAATCCTTGATTTCAGTGCAAATATCAATCCCCTAAAATACAAAGGGATTAAAAATTTACTCTTAAAAAATATTGATTCGGTCTTTTATTATCCTGACACAGTGCATAAAAATATCCTGAAAGGTCTTGCGGACTATTTAAAAATACCTCCTGAAAATATTATCCTGGGCAATGGAACATCCGAATTAATATATCTTATTGTTCATGCACTTAATCCGAAAAGTGCATTAATTCCTGTCCCCACATTTTCCGAGTATGAAAGAGCGATGAATGCAGTAAATGCAAAAATACATTTTTTAAATTTATACGAAAATTTTAAATTTCCTGTTGCTCAAGCAAATGAACTTAGAGGAGACATCCTGTTTTTATGCAATCCGAATAATCCGACGGGAAATTTGCTGTTAAATCGTGAAGAAATTTATAAAATTTCCGGAAATTTTTCCATTGTTGTGGTTGATGAATCATTTATGGAATTTGTAAAGGATGAAGAAAGACAAACACTCGTTAACGGATTTAAAAATAAAAATTTCATTGTTTTAAGGTCATTTTCAAAATTTTTCGGACTGCCGGGATTACGGCTCGGATGTGCGGTTGCGGACAAAAATATAATTGAAAAGTTAAAATCCCATCTCAATCCGTGGAATATAAACTCACTTGCCTCTGAAACAATATCTGAAATTTTGAATGAAGAAAACGGACAAACAATTGAAAAATTTAAAAAGAGAACCCGAGAATTTGTTGACAGGGAAAAGAAATTTATTGGTTATGAATTGAAAAAAACAGAGGGTGTAAATGTTTATGAATCGGCAACAAACTTTTTGTTAATTAAAGTTCCTGTCAATTCCGATATTCTTGCCAAAAAACTCTTTGAAAAAAATGTATTTGTAAGGGACTGCGGAAATTTTAGAAATTTGGGGGATAATTATATAAGAATATGCATTCGCTCTCGCAAAGATAATGAAAAATTTATAAATAAATGGACAGAGGCATTGAACGAATTAGAAAAATTTTAGTGAATTTGTGTATATTCGTCTTGCATCCTTTTTCATTTTCTCAAAAACACCGGCATTGGTTTTTCCTTCTTCATAAATGCAGCAAACCGGCTCATTCTTCTTTATCAGACATCCGTCATAAGGCACATCTCCGATATTAATTCCGGATTTGTCCAAATTTTTAACCCTGACATCTTTTTTTGCATAAATTATACACTTTCCGTAAAATTTTTTGTTGTTGTTAAATTTTTTAAATTTTTCTATGTTTATATTTCCGCCGCATGCATTTATATGCTCTTCAATCATGTCTATATTCAGTTGTTTTTCAACATTTTCCATGGTGTCCTGAATTCTCGGATTGAGCTCCATAAAGTAAATTTTGTCTTTGCGGACAACATAATCAATTCCGTTTGAACCGACAAGAGAAAGGTCTGAAATTATGAATTCTGAAATTTTCCCAATATTTTGAATTAATTCGCTCTTTCCATCATAAGGCACGATATTGCCGCAATACTTAAATCCGCATCCTCCGAAAAATTTCTCACCGATTAACTGCCTGTTGACAGAAACAGCAACTGCATTTATTCCATCGGAAAGAACAGAGCAGCTTAAAGGAATTCCTTCAATAAATTCCTGAATTAAAATTTCTCCCTGCACTTTGCTTCTCGTGATTAAATTTTCTAATTCGGCAAAAGAAAAAATTTGCTGCGGATGGCATTTTCCTTTGTCAATGTCCATTGCTTTAATGACACAGGGAAAATTTAATTCTTCACAGGCATTTTTTATTTCGGATTTGCAATTAACATCAATAATGAAGGTCTTCGGATAAAGTATTGAATGTTGAGCAAGCACTTCTTTAATATTTTTCCAGTCCTTTGCATCCTTTACATTTTCGGAATTGTTTCCGATTATTTTAAAATTTTTTTCTATTGTCTTTACTGCTCGGACACTATCTCCGATTTTTGAGGTTAAAATGACATTCTCAACTTGAGCTTTAAATTTCTCTGTTGCAAAATCAGCTAATGCCTTTACGGAATATTTTTTTAAATCGGGCTCAAATTTTTCCTTTTGCATTGAGAAGAAATTTTTTGTAATGCCTGCAGTATCAACATCAGAAAAATATGTTGCCAGAAAGACATCAAAGCCCGCTCTTTTTGCTGATTGTGCTGCTGCTCTTGCATTTAATCCGATTATGCCAATTTTCTTATTCATATTAGAGATGTTGCAAAATAACTTTTTTACCTTTCCAATGAGATAAATTTACAAATTTAAAAAAATAAAAAATGCTCACACAAAGCCACAAAGTCACAGGGTATTTAAAAATCAGCAGATTTTTAAAGATTGAAAATTCTCAAAGAATTTTCAGTATCTATCACTTTGTGTCCCTGTGTCTTGGTGTGAGGAACTAATAAAACGAACTTTCCTGTACGATAAAAAACATTTAACAAAGGTTATCAATTTTGATAACCTTTGATGATTTAATTTTATACATTTTTATTATTTTTATTCATAATTACAAGTGTTGATTTGCTAGCATCTTTTTTAGTTCATTTACAACATCCTCAAACCCGGGCAAAGTGCCAATGATAAGTCCTTTGAGATCAATTGACCACATTTTCTGCTTTTGGTATAATTTACTGAAGAAAGACACTTTATTAAACTTCTGTCCGTATATTTTGCACTTCCTGTTAACTAATGACTCATCTATTATTATCCCTTTCTTTAACAGGAAATAAAGGTCATAAATGTCTCTTGGTTTATCCCTTGTCATTATACATCTTATCTTTTCAGCAGATATTTCTTCCTGAGAAATTACATTAATTTCAAAAGATGGGATTTCCTGATAAGAGGAAATTAAAAGTTTCCTTTCTACAAACACAGGACGCTCTCTTTTGCTGAGGTTCAACACAATTCTCGACATACTTTTCTTTCCACCATCATAGAGAGGTCCTTTTATACCAAACCTGACATTGATCTCATTCGTATATTCTTCTTTCTCGTATAAAGTTCCGGACATCCCCAGCAATTTTGTTGTCCTAATAACATTTTCAATCACTGATGATATGCTGATATTTTTTCCGGTAATGTCAAAATCAAGGTCTTCTGAAAACCTGTTCAGATTATAAAATTTGTAAAGGGCAGTTCCGCCCTTAAATGCTAAAATTCGTTTAAAATCAGACATTGAATACAACACCACTTCAAGCAGATAGTCCTTCTCGGCATTTCTTACTGAAAGATGTTTAAATTCAGCGATCCTTTTAAGTTCCTCTTCAGTGAGCATTTATAATGTTTTTTACAAGTCCTTTATATTAACAATTATATTCCATTTTTGATCCCTTGTTCCTAAATGAGGCATAGCATAATCCAGGGGTGTTATTGTTTCATAAGATAAAGCCCTTAACTTCTCAGTTGACTTATATCCAATCTTTTCAAGTATCCAACCAAATCGCTTTGCCAGGGCACTATTCCTGATCCGATAAACATAATCAATCATCTTATCTCCTGATATTTTGTCTTTATTTTCCTTTACAATAAAACATATTTCAGAAAATGAAATTTCGTGAAATAAAGCCGCATCTATTATCGCTTTTTCCGGCTCTGCTATAAACACCTCAAAATTTTTCATAAGTACTTTTGAAAAACCAAAAAAATATTTCGGCATTATTCGTTTAAATGTGATTCTTGTATTCCCTATTGTTATCATCTTAAGACCCTTTGCGCATGTTGTCAAAACACATATCTCGTGTGGAATTTGTTCGGTAAGTCCGTGATAATGAAGAGCTTCCCACATAGATATATAAGACGGCCATATTATTCTGGATGCAACAATTAACGGCTCTGCATTAACTGCATAGACATTTCTTTGAATCTTATGTACTATTCCTTTATTCTTCATTCTGTTTAAATAAACCTTGGCGTAATTATTGTCTTTATTTAATATGTCTGCAAGTGTGCTGATGTTGAATGTAGGATATTTTTCCAGGATTTTTATTGCATGAATCGTTTGCATATTTTTGTTGTTAAAACAGATATGTTTGTAACACAATCTGCCAAATTGTGAATTAATTATGAATTTTATTAAATAAAAGTTATCAGTTTTGATAACTTTTGATGATTGAATTTTAGGTGGAGGTCAATTGACAATGTGAATATATTACTCGAAAAAACCATTTAGTTTTGAGCATATAAATATTAGGATTGATATAATAACATTTATAGCGTAATGAAAATGTCCCAAATTAAGCAATTTTGAAATCAAGAGATTTTAAAATATGAGGGCGAAGCGAACTTAATTTCAAATTTTTGGGTCGCCCGATTATATTGATTTTGAAAATGCGATTTTCAAAATCGCAAAGATTTTGAAAATATACTGAAAACTATAAGTTTTCAATCTTTAAAAATGCTTGTAGCATTTTTAAATGAGAGCGAAGCGAACTTATTTAAAACTCCCCGAGAATTTTAAACATATGAGCAACAGCGAATGTATTTTCCAAAAAAATATGGTTTTTCGACACTCTCAACAAATTAGAAAACTAAATGAATTTTTAAAAATATTATAATAATATATCGGAGATTAATTCGCAACAGGTCTATTTTAAATATCCAATGCCCTTAAAAATTTCTAAATAATTCTGTAAATTATTGCTGTAAATAATTCTTTGTCTGTCTCATTTACAAAATCAATTTTCGGATACAACGATAATGCTCGGGGTATGCCACTTCCAATGCCTATAAATGGAAGTAAATACCTTGCATTTGTATATAATATAGAATTTCTGGCATTTGAAGTGCCTGCCTTTATATTTTCTACTGACAAAGTGTTCCGGAGTTTTCCCGGACTTATTATTTCAACACGGTTATCAAAAATAAACACCTTAATAGCGGAACTTATAAAATAATTACGGTGTATTAATGCATTAATGGTTGAGTAGCAAATAGAAGTAGGCCATTAATTTAATTAAAATTTTAATTAATTTAATGGTTTATAATGGAAAAACTGTTGCTAATTAATAAGAGAATAAAGGCACGAG
>JAGWDQ010000065.1:3544-7463 GCA_018260615.1 Candidatus Altarchaeum sp. | reverse complement strand
TTTTATAAAATGAGCAGTTACAAAATTTATTTACCACAACTTATTGAGAAGTTACAAGAGAAGTTGTTTAATTTTTCTTTTTTATTTAAATTATTATATTTATAATTATTATCAAAAATCTTTTCATAATTATCATTCAAAGCTTTTAAATTAAAACAAAAATGGCTGAATTATTAATTAAGATTCCGGAAGACCTGGAAGCGGAAATCGAAGAGTTGCCCGGAGTAGACTGGCAGAGAGTTGCATTAGATGCTATCAGATCCAGGGCATTTGAATTAGAACTAAAGCGGTCGGCAAGGATGAGGCGCATTCTCGTTGAGGCGATTTCATCAAAGGATGTATTGTCCGAAGAAGAAGCAGACAGATTCGCAATAGAACTTGGTAATAAGATTAAAGAAGACAGATTAGAAGAACTTAAAGCCATGGGGCTTGTATAAACAATGAAGGTTGTAATGGACGCCAATGTGCTGATTTCCATATTGATTTCTGTCCGCGGAAGCAAACGGAAATTATTATTCTCATCTGAAGTAGATGCATTCTCCCCTGACCGGCTGTTACTGGAGGTTGGGAAGCACTGGAAGGAAATCCACGATAAATCCGAACTTTCCGAGGAAGAGCTTGAGGCATCCTTTTCACTCATAAGAAAACAGGTAAATGTTGTCCCTTTGGACGAATATCGTAGTAATCTGTCCCGGGCAAAGGATGTTTGTCCGCACCTGAAAGATGTGGAATATTTCGCATTGGCGTTGAAATTAAATTGTCCTATCTGGTCCGAAGACAAACCAATCAGGGAACAGTAAATAATGTGGAGGTATTTAATACCAGGGAGTTACTGGAATGACCTGGATTAATTGATACCTAAACCATGTGCTCCGGTGAAACAGGCAAATCAGAACCATCTTCAAGAGTTATCCATTATTTACAAACGGAATTAAATTTTATTTTACCTTTAAATAAAATCATAAATAATAAAATGACCTTCACAACTATAAAGGTTAACAAAGGAATACTTCCAGTACTTCGTGGGATTTCAAAGCAATTAGAAATTGTGCAGGGAGATGAATTATTAGTACTCGGATCCAGAGATTCATTAGTCCTGAAAAAAGTATCTATGCCAAAAACATTCAGTGAGATTGTTGAACCAATTCGTGAGAAAATAAAAAAACAAGGAATAACACAGAGGGATGTTGAAAAGGCCATAACAGAAGTCAGAAAATGATAAAAATTAAAAGATTGACAAAGAGGATGTCTAAAAGTATATCCGATGCAGATAATGAAGTTATTGATGACATAAATCAAAAGTACATATCCTTGTGTGAGTCCCACATACAAGGTAAAACTAACGAGGATCAATTTGAAAAAGAATACCAAAAAATCAAATCTATTGAAAAAAATAAAGAACGAACTTTCCTCTACGATAAAAAATGATTTTTATAAAAATTTTCACTTTAAGACATTGAAAAGCAACAACTTTAAAATGACGGACCTAAATTTCAGGTACAGGAAGTGTAAGAAATATTTCAATTGCGATGTGGGTAAAATTACCTTTCTGATTGAGAGAGAACGTCCGCACTTTGAAAAAAATATTGTGTGCCCTAAATGTGGTATTTTATCAATGGATGATGTAGAATTAACCGAACCTGGACAAACACGATTAGCGGCAGTTTATATGTCAGAAATATGAGAAATATTAATACCTATCTTTGAAAGTTATGAGATTTTGACCTTGAAAATTGTAAAATTGACATGGCAACAAAAAGACAATTTTAAAGGTGTTTTTAGACATTTTTTAAATATCTTTCAAACTTAGATATAAATTGAATCATATTCTCGTGGTAGCGGGAATGAGATTGGAATATCTTTTGTTTGATTGCCTTTTTTGATACCTGTTTTTAAATATTCAATTGCATCTGATAAGTCCTCAAAATACTCAAAGTTTGCATTTAAATAGTTTTTCAAAACATAGTTTAGATTTGCGTTGCCGCAAATTACAACTTGTGCAGATTTAATGTTACCTCCTTTTCTTGTAGAGATCACTTTTTCTGAATTATCATTTGAATAAATAATATCATTTACAGATTCAATTATTGAAGATGGGGCCATCTCCAAGCGCCTAAAATAAATAATTAATTTATCCTCAACGCCAATTGTTTTTAATGTATTCACAAAAGTTGACCAGAAGTATCCTTCATAACTTACTTTGCTATTAAATTCAAATATTGTTATACTCCCTATCAGATAAACTCTACAATGTTTATATCCTTTTATGATTGTCGCTGTGATTGTATGTTTTCTCCTCTTTTTAATTTGTTTAAGATTTGTTGCTGTCATTCTATAAATCACACCAAGAGCCTTACAATCTCTTGAATTTTCATCCAACACATTTTGTTTTTTTAACTCTTTTGACAAATCAAATCCCTCACCACCATCTGTTACATCTATTTTACAGTAATTAGAACAAACTTCCACAACTACTCTAACATCTTCATTCTTTAACGAATGTTCAATACCGTTTCTAACTAATTCTGTAATAGAATAACTAACTGAACTTATGTTGTCTGTGTCCCAACCTTTTTCATTAAGAATTTTTGAAATCTTATCAACTAATGCACTTAATTTATATTCATTTTCTTTGTTAAATTTTCCTTTGTAAATCAGAATATCTTTTTTCCAATCATTTGAAGTATTTGCCAATTTAAAAACTGATTTAATAGTGTCTCGGAAGTCAGAAGAAAAAATGAATTTAATTATATTGAGTATAATTTCCATTTATTTTTATTGATGTTTTGCGTTTTGAAAATTTTAATATTCTGTAATAATTATTAAATTGACATTAAGATATTAAATTAACTGCTGAAATTTAAGACCAAAATTTTCACCCCTTCACAATCTCAATAAATTCCTCCTTTGTTTCAATACCCCTTAAATCATTTTCCTTTATAAATTTTGCCCTTTTTCCCAGCGTTTTGCCCGGTTTATATTTGCCGATACATACACAAATTCCCGGAATTATCTCCATTATCTCTTCAACAAAATCTGCCCTTCTCGTTAGCACCCTTAAATCATTACTGACAATTATAAAATTTTTATCCTCTTTCGTGCTGTTAAATGTGCCTGTTTTATTTTCGTTTCTGTTTATCGCGAGTATGTTAAATGCAGCAGTTCCTTCCCATGTCAGAAATCCGAGTGAGGAAAGTTTATCGGAAACATAAAGTTCTTTTTTTGTAGTTTGTATTCGTGAGCCCTTTGAAATTTTTACCTTTTTTATGACATCTTTGCCAAATATTTCGGAAAATTTCTCCATAACATTTTGCGGAATTCTACACTGCGTTTCGTATCTGTAAACCGCCTGTTTTGAAACATTCAGAATTTTGGATATATCATCAAGTGTTAAATTTAACGCTGATTTTATCTCCGAAAAAATTTCTCTGTCTATTTCAGCACAGTAATTGCCCCTCGTCGAATAAAGCAGCGGATACTCTTCGTCTAAAATTTTTTTAAAGGTCTCATAAGTTACGACTGCTATATCATATCTGGAATAAAGAACATCCTCATTTAACGGACAATTTTTTGACGCCTCTGCCAGAACGATTAAATATGCAGACAGACAGACAGCTAAATTTTTCATCTCTTCGGCGTTCTCTTTGGTTATGCCTTCAATAAATTTGTAAAATTTGATTACAAAAATTTGAGCGTCCCTTCTTGCAAGTATGTCAAAACATGAGACGGTATTTTCATGAGTCCGCCATACACAAAAGCCCCTTTTGATAAGTTCATCAGATATTTCTTTTGTTAAGGACATTTTAAATTTAAAAATTGAGCATAAATGAAATTATTTAAATTTTTACTGCTTTTTTTGGTGCAACTTTTTTTGCTCGCGTAATCTAAAAAAAGGTGCATTTCAATTACAAAAATTTGA
>JAGWDQ010000065.1:0-3534 GCA_018260615.1 Candidatus Altarchaeum sp. | reverse complement strand
ACTTTTTTTGCTCGCGTAATCTAAAAAAAGGTGCATTTCAATTACAAAAATTTGAGCGTCTCTTCTTGCAAGTATGTCAAAACATGAGACGGTATTTTCATGAGTCCGCCATACACAAAAGCCCCTTTTGATAAGTTCATCAGATATTTCTTTTGTTAAAGACATTTAAATTTATTTAAACTGATAAATTTTTGGCAACTTTTTTAAGGTAAAATAAAACTATCTGCGAATGCTCTCGGTTTTTGCATCCTCAATCATCTTTTCCAACTCCGAATCCTCTATTACTACATCTTTAAGTTCATCTTGTAAGGACTTTAAAAATTTTTCTAAAGTTACGGTTGCCATATTGCCATATTTTTATTTATTTCTGAAATCTTACTTCTACTGCGTTTTTATGTCCCGGAAACCCCTCAAAATCGCAGAATAAATTTAAATCACTGCGTATTCGCTTTAGCCCTCTTTTGGTTAAAATTTCATAAGTGGGAAATTTCAAAAATGTATCTATGGATATTCCCGAGAAAATTTTTCCGTATTTTCCCGTAGGCAGAATTGCATTACTTCCGACCATAAAATTTCCGGCTGTTATAGGTGTCCAGTTTCCAAGACAAATCGTTCCTGCATTTTTTATCCTCCTCATAAACCGTCTCGGATTTCTGCATGCAATTACCAAATGCTCGGGTGCGTATTCATTTACAAAGTCAATTGCCTGCTGCAAATTTTCGGTTAATATGATTCCGCTGTATTTTTTTAAATTTTCTTCAATATAATGTTTCCTGACATCCGGCAATTTTTCAATCATAAGTTCCGCATGAATCCTTACCTCTTTGGCAAGTTTTTCCGAGTAGGTTACAAGTATTCCCGCCGAATCAGGACCATGCTCTGCTTCGCTTATCATGTCTGCCGCACAAAATTTTGGATTTGCAAATTCATCGGCAATTACCATGCCTTCGCTTGGACCCGGAGGAAATGAAATTTTTGTTTTTGCATCTGCTGCAACAATTCTTTGTGCAGCAGAAACATAAGGATTACCCGGACCTGCAATCACCTCAACATTCGGAATTGTTTCCGTTCCATAAGCCATAGCAGCAATCGCCTGAATTCCACCGATTTTATAAAGTGTAACATTATTCAGGTCAGCGGCAACAATTGTCGCAGGGTCTAAATTTTTTGTTCTCGTCGGGGTGCAGGCAATTATAGTCCTTACTTTTGCAACTTTTGCGGGAGCAGAGAGCATAAGCATAACAGATGGATAAACCGCTTTTCCACCCGGAACATACAAGCCCGCTGAGTCCAAAGGTAATGTCCTTCTTCCGGCAATTACTCCTTTTTCAATTTCAATTTCAATATCCTTCGGCATCTGTGCTTTGTGGAAATTTTGTATGTTTCTGTTTGCCCGTTTTATTGCTTTCAATAAATTTTTGTCTATGTTATTATATGCCTCTTTAATTTCGTATTCACTAACTTTAAAATCGGATGGTTGTAAATCAACATTGTCAAATTTCTTACAGTATTTCGCAATTGCATCGTCTCCGTTTTCCTTAACATCTTTCACAATTTCTTTAACTTTTTGCATTACTTCTTCAATCTCAACTTCGGAGCGGGTTAAAATTCTGGTTTTGTCTTCCTTGCCGAGTTCATTCCATTTATGGATATTTACTGTTGCCATTTTTTGAAATTTATAGATATTTGCTCTTGCCATTTTTTATCGTACAGGAAAGTTCGTTTTATTGTTCTCTAACCTCGCTGTTGCTCGGATATTTTCAAAAACTCCGCGTTTTGAAAATCGCACCAAGACACGGAGACACAAAGGGCAATGTTGCTCTGTGACTTTGTGTGAGTATTCTTCTGATTTTTTTAAATTATAAATTTAAAAAATCTCCGAGCGTTATCAAAAATGCTTCAAGCATTTTTAGTATCCTAAAAATCTTGTAGATTTTTACGATAGCGAGGTGATGATATTGTTATGTTGTTTGATAAATTAAGAATAGAAAAATTTAAACACATAAATTTAAACACATAAAAAATATAAAAAATATGCGGCAGAAGTGGTTTGAACACCTGACACCTCGGTCTTCAGCCGAGTGCTCTCCCGGGCTGAGCTACTGCCGCAAAAATTTACAATATTACTAAAAGTTATTATCAATTTAAATTTGAACAATAAAAATAACAAAAATAATGAATACCTTATTATTTTTTATCCCATACATAATTATTCTGATTTTGATAAATTATAACAAACTATAACAAAGTGGAAAAAATTGTTTTAATCGGAGCTGGATACGCGGGCTTTAAATTTATGGATGCCTTAAAAAATTTAAATAAAGACAAAGACAATGAAATTTTATGGCTCTCAAAAGAGGACTTTATGACAAAGAAATGGCTGATGGACTCCTACATCGTAAAGAATAAAGATGAAAAAATCATTGTAAAAGTAAGGGATTTTATAAAGGAGAAAAACATAAATGTCCATTTTACAGAAGACGAAATTGAAAACATAGATACCGAAAAAAAAGAAATCACGGGAAAAAAGGGAAAATATAACTATACAAAACTTATCATTGCAACCGGCTCAAAAGCAAAACTCCCGAGAATTGAATGTGCGGAGTCAGTTAAAGAAAAAATTATCGCATTTAACAGCTTTTATGATTTTAAAAAAGTAAAGGAAAATTTAAAGGACTCCAAAGATGTTGTAATTATCGGAGCGGGACCTATCGGCTTTGAACTGTCAGTAAATTTATCAAAAAAATTTAATGTCTCGCTAATTGAGTTTGAATCGGATATAATGCTGGCGCTTTTAATCGGAAAGCCATTATACAGGAAAATTACAGGCAAAATTTTAAATCTCCGAAATGTGAATATCTATACACTAACAAAGGCGTGCAAATTTGAATGCGATAAATTGTTTTGCGATAATATGGAAACAAAGGAAAATTTTTATGTTCCGTCCGGGACAATTGTATTTGCCGCAGGAGTAAAACAAAATTTACCTGTAATTGACGGATATACATTTGAAACAGAAAAAAATACATTAATTTGCAATGATTTCGGGGAGGCGTGGATAAGAGAAGAGAACGGGAGAAGAAAAATTTTAACGGATGTGCATGCGATAGGAGACGCCTGTTATTATTTAAATATCGGAAATTTTCCCGCATCAGCAATGTTTGCCGAAAGAGGGGGAAAAACTGTGGCCTGGAATATATTTCAGAGCGGATATAAAAACAAAAAACGACTTGACTTTAATCCTTCGCTTTATGCAAAATTTTTAGATATGATTTTGAGAAGGTTGTGATTGGTGAGTTCTTTAAAGAAAATTTAGAAATTTTAAAATTTAAGCGGAGGAAGGGATTCGAACCCCCGTAAGCCGGTCTGCAGCCGGCTGCATAGCCACTTTGCTACCTCCGCAAATATTAGAATTACGGATAAATATTAGGATTTGCAGATAAATAAATAATTTAAAAAAATCAGAAGAATACTCACACAAAGCCACAAAGTCACAGAGTATTTAAAAATCAGCAGATTTTTAAAGATTGAAAA
>JAGWDQ010000064.1 GCA_018260615.1 Candidatus Altarchaeum sp. | reverse complement strand
AAAAGAAGGGGTTGAAGCGTTCATGCGAGAATCCAACGGAGTTCTGACGCTATAGAACACAACTGTTGCTTTGTGCTTTTTTGAAAGCATGTCCGCTATCCTTTTTACCTTTTTGAAACCATTCTCCGTATTCCTGTTTTCAAAGTCAAATACATTGATTGTGTTTTCGTCATTATCTATAACTTCAATATCACATTTATCCTTTCCTATTTCAATGCCCGTCCATAAAATATTCGTACTTTTCATCTTTACTTTATTTAACTTTTTTTGAATTTATTGTTGTATTTTATATTTATTACAAAAAATTTAAAATAAATGTGCGGCTCATCAGTCTAAGTATAGCGGTAGCTTTAAAAGCTCCATAAAATTTGCTCAGATGTAGCCACAACATTAAATAAACAACATACAACTTATTACACAAGAATACGATCTACTTTGTAGGTAGGTTATTATAGCAGTCTAATTAAATTCAATATAAGACAATTAAAAATAAGAAAATGCCCGTATTTAGTCCTCCAAACTGCATCAAAAAAATGTCAATAACAACAATCGTTTTTGCCGGAGTTGGTTGTCTGGTCATTTATTTGGGGTTTTTAGCTTTTGGAATAATTGGCTCTTCGGTTGCTTTTATGGGGGTTGTAGTAATAACAATGTATTTACTTGATATTTTTTCCAACAAAATTTTTACACAGAAAAAATATTTGCCTCTTTCCGGCGAAGAACTTAAAAAGATAAAACCCCAACAAATCCTTACGGAAAAATTCAGGTAAGTTAAAGAAAGAAGATGCGGCCCGGTAATCAGCATATGCAGCAGGATGCTCTTAACGAATACCTATATTCTGTGAATCTGTACACTGCAAAGATGTCAAAAGCGCTTGAATTTAAAAGTTGGTCAATACTCCTGGCTATTTCTACAGCCATAGTCACGGTAGGTATAGAAGCTATAAAAGCATCCTTCCTGATGGCGCAAGAACTCCTGATATTTCAGGAAATATTACTATTCGTTTACCTGCTTTGTATAATCTACTTTGACGGAAAATATAATGAGTATAATTACAAAGTTAAAAAGTGCATAATAGCATCTTTATCATCTTATTTTTTATCTGACAATACCTATACGTATGAACAATTAGCAAAAGAGATAAGTAAAAGAACATGTGTTGGGGAGAATGATATCCTCACAATTTTAACCGAAATATATCCTACAAAAGACAGGCAGATGGTTTCTGAAAGCAGCACCAGCAATTAGAGAGCAAAACATGTTCGTAAATAACACATTTTCTATTTTGTGTTTGTTGCTATTCCTCCTCTTGATTTCTCTTAATTAAATTTTTTGATTGAAATTTAAATTACTAATTTCTAAATTTTAAACCAAATCAAATGGATTCAAAAGAATACGAACTTGAATATTTCAGGGCAAATAAATTTTACAGAAAGCAGTGTCCGACATGCAAAAGATACTTCCGGACACAGGATGAAAACACAGAAATTTGCGGCGAACCCCCTTGCGGAGAATATAAATTTATCGGAAACTCCCCTATGGATAAATCAATGAACCTGCACGAGATGAGGGAATTTTATCTGAAATTTTTTGAAGAAAACGGACATAAAAGAATTAATCGTTATCCTATAACGGCACGGTGGAGGGATGATGTGTTTTTCACGCAGGCGTCAATTTATGATTTTCAGCCGCATGTTTTGAACGGGACAGTTGAGCCGCCGGCAAATCCTCTGACAATTTCCCAGACATGCGTGAGATTTAATGATATTGACAATGTCGGAAAGACAGGAAGGCATTTTACGATGTTTGAGATGCTCGCACATCATGTATTTAACAAAAAGGACAAATTTATTTACTTCAAAGACAGGACAGTTGAGTTATGCAATATTCTATTAACCGAACGATTAGGAATAAAACCGGAACATATCACTTATATTGAAGCGGAATGGGAAGGCGGAGGAAATGCAGGGCCGTGTTTTGAAGTAATTGTTGACGGAATTGAACTTGCAACGGTTGTATTTATGATGTATAAAGATGTGACTGATAACAACGGCAATGTTAGAAGGGAATTAATGGATATGCAGGTTGTTGATACTGGCTACGGACTTGAACGATTTGTCTGGATGTCTCAGGGAAAAGAAAATGCTTACGAATGCATCTTTCCGGATGTGCTGAAATTTTTAAAGGATAAAGCAGGTATAAAGTCCGATGATTACCAGAGCAAAATTTTGGCAGAATATTCAAGAGTTGCAGGAAATTTTAATGTTGAATCAAACAGAGACCTGAATATATTAAGGGAAGAAGCGGCAAAACGGATTGGAATTAGTGTTGATGATTTAAATAATGTCGTGTTTCCGTATGAAAATTTATATGCAATTGCAGACCATACCAGAGCATTAATGTTTTTGCTAAACGATGGAGTTGTTCCATCAAATACAAAGGCAGGATATTTTGCACGGCTGTTAGTCAGGAGAACGATAAGGGCATTAAAAAATTTAAATTTAGGCATTCCGCTTGCAGAAATAGTTGAAAAGCAGATAGATACATTTAAAAACGAATTTCCGGATGTTAATGAAAACAGGGATGAAATTTTAAATTTAGTTGATATAGAAGAGAAAAAGTATGCGGAAACATTAAAGGAAGGAAAGAACATAGTAAGCAGATTAGTAAAGCAGGTTGAGAAAGAAAAAAGGAATATTGACACTGGCGACTTAATACTGCTTTATGATACTTACGGATTAAATCCTGAAATCGTTAAGGAATTTATGGAAGTTCAAAGCGAAGAAATTTCAATTCCCGATGATTTTTACATACAGGTTGCGAAGGCACACGAGAAAAATACAGGTGTTAAGGAAGAAAAGAAAGAAAAAATAAATTTAAATCCGGAAGGAATTCAGGATACGGAACTTTTGTATTACAATGACTCGGAGATTTTTGAATTTGATGCAAAGGTATTAAAAATTTTAAATTTAGATAAAGAAAGGACTTATGTAATTCTGGATAAGACCCGTTTCTATCCCGAAGGAGGCGGGCAGGAATGCGATACCGGATTTATTGAAAATTTAAAGGCAAGCGATGTTCAGAAAAAGGGAAAAATAGTTATACATAAAGTTGAAGGAGTTGAAGGCAATTTAAAGGAAGGACAAACAGTACATTGCAGGGTTGATAAAGAAAGGAGGATTCAATTAACCGCCCACCACACAGCAACACACATAATTAATGCCTGTGCGAGAAATTTACTCGGAAGCCACATATACCAGAGCGGTGCCCATAAATCAGTTGACATCGCACGATTAGATACTACACATTATGCGTTGCTTACCTATGACGAATTACAAAAATTAGAACAGGATGCAAACCAGATGATTGCAGATGCAGCTCATATTGAAATTTCATTTATGGAGAGAAACGATGCAGAAAGTAAATACGGATTCCGGCTTTATCAGGGGGGTGCAGTTCCGGGAAAATTTATAAGAGTTATAAGAATATCAGATAATAAAGGAAATTTGATTGATGCGGAGGCATGCGGAGGAACGCATTTTAATAATACGAAGGATGTAGGAATTATAAAGCTCACCGGACAGAAAAGGATTCAGGACGGGGTCTTGCGTTTGGAATTTGTAGCGGGAAAAAAGGCAATGGAATACATCAACAGCAACGAAAAAATTTTAAAAAAAAGTGCATCTGTTTTTTCAGTTGAAATTTCACAACTTCCAAAGACATGCGAAAGATTTTTTGACGAATGGAAGGGCTTGAGAAAGGAAAACAGGGAATTAAAAAACACAATTTGTGAAATTTTAAAGGAAAATTTAAAAGACAAAGAAAATGTCAGGTTGCAGATGGATTATTTGGATGCGAATGAAATCACAGACATAGCGAAGAATTTAAAAAAATTTGCAATTGCTAATTTTGATAAGAAAATTTTGGTTAGTGATTTGGAAAATTTGGATATTAAGAACTTAAAAGCGATAAGAGAAATAAAAGGGGAGAAAGGAAATTTTAAGGTTTATGTGTTTGGAAAAGAGGATGTTGAAGGTGTTAAGAAGATGATGAATTCGTCATGATGAAAAATTAACCTATTACTATTCAATCTCCAATATCTCTTTTTTATAATCTATGCAAACCCTGAAATTTTCTATAAAATTTAATCCGAGCAATCCGTCAACCCTTATCAATTCCGGGATATCGTGGCATAAAACATCTATATCTTTAACTCTAAAATCTCCGATAGATATTTCTTTAACCCGGACTAACGGCGCTTCAATTACACCATTCGCAGTTGTAATATTTGTTCGTTTGGTCGAAATTGCAGGGTCGTAACCAATATCTTTAAGTGTATCCCATGAAAGTATCGTATTTGTAGCCCCGGTATCCAAAAGCACTTTCACTCCTCTTTTTCGTTTACCTATAATCATTACATCAACTATTATCGGCCTTTCTAACTTTATTCTCATCTTTTATAAAACATAAGCATAACCTTCTTTTACAATTTTTCCCGCATACATAATCATCAGATCATCAATCTCTCTGGTTTTCTCATGGAGTTGTTTTCTGTCTTTGTTGTGATATACTATTTCACCTTCTATAGGTAATCCTTCTTTCTTTTTGGTGACTTTTATTGCCAGCCACTCATCCTTATGTTTATTTTTCAGTTCTTCAATTTTCATATTGTTTTGTTTTATATTTTTTAGATAAATTTTGGTCTTAATTATAAATTTCAATTAAATAAATTAAATTTCTTATTTAAATTTCTTATTTAAATTTCTTATTAAATTTTAACCAAAACATTAATTTATAATCATTATTAAATTTTAAAATTTTAATGTTAATATAAATTTAGTCAAATTTTAATAAGATGAAACTTCAAAAGGAATATTTGCTGGCAATTTTCGGAATTATTGCTTTTTTGCTTGTAGGTGTAGCAATGCTCGTGTATTTTGGAATTTCAAATGTATTTTATTTTGCAGTAGCTGTTATTGTTATAGGCATTATCGTAGCAGTTTATTATGTGTGGAAGAGCACAACCGCAAAGAAAAATATTTTGTGGCTAAAAGCAAGCAAGGAAAAGACAGCAGCGGAAACAAAGGAAATTTATTTAAAAACAAATGCTGTATTGGATAAAATTTCAAAAGAAGTTCAGGATATGGATATTGATGCAGAAAAAGAAATGTTAAATAAGGCAAGAACAACGCTGATTTCATTAGAATGTTTTACTGCAAAATACGACCTGATTTATCCGAAACTTGAAAAATTAAATTTATCTTATTTACAGCAAAAGAAGAAGGATGTTGAAGACAAAGTAAATAAAATTCATCAGGATATAAAGACAAAATTTCAGGCGTGGATTTCCGACTTTTATAAAAATTTAAACAAAATAATTGACGATGCAAGAGATGTTGGCTTTGAAGTAAATAATTTCGCCTTTGATGAAAATGTGAAAAATACGGATGATGCAATTGAAAAAACAGCACAGTTAAGGAACAAATTTTCAGAAATTTATAAATCAATCTATGCTCAAATATTAAATTTAGAACAAATTGCAGGTAATCGGGTTGATACATCACAACAAAAGGAAAAAATTTTATCCGCATCCACATATAATGACTTCTACGGGTTAAGTATGTTTATTGTTATTAAAAACGAATTAAATGGTTTACTCGCAAACGATGTTTTAAAGTTAAAGAAGGCGTTATTTAATCTGGATGTGGGAAATTTAAAGGACGGAAACATATTGAGCGAAGAAGAAAAGAAAGAACTGGGCTCCATCATGAATGCAGCAAAGACCATGAATTCAGCAACACTGAAAGACATTGCTCTTATTGAGACAAAATACAGAAATTTCCTGAAAAATACAACGCAAAAGATTCGTAATAATATAATTGCATCTGAAAATTTTGTCCGTCAGCAGGAACTTCCGCAGGAACTAGTAATAAATCAGCATGGGATGGACATTATTCAGCCCTTTGAAATATCCGATACACTTCCGCTTAATCTATTTGCACAGCAGTGTTTTGAAAAGATAAGGAGCATGCAGACAATATTTGAAAAGAATGATGTGGTAAGAAGAATAATAAAAAATTATCCGGTTATAAAGGATATGATAGAAAAAGCAATAACCCAAAAAGGCACCGTTTCTGTTACCGACTTAAAGGTAAATTATGCAAAGGAGTTTCTGATTTATTATAAATTTAAAAATCCGGATAAAGCGGATAAAATTTCAATTTAGAAACAAAATTATTTATTAATTTACAAAAGTTTCCCATTTCAGAAAACAAATGTGTTGAAATGGGACAGTTACTAAATTACATCAATTTACCTCCAAAAATCAGATTATGTTTGGTAATAAATCTGCAAAAAATCCCATATTTTGGCAAATTTTTGCATCATTTTAAACTTTTGATATAATTTTCCCCGTTACAAGCCATATTGTTTTGTGATAAAACGATATTCGTAGGTGTTGTAATTCCAAATGGGAAACTTTTGAATTTATTATTAATTTATTATTAATTATTTATTAATTTATTATTAATTTATTAACTTATTTATTGTAAATAAAATAAATTAAAATGGGTGTTCAGAATCCTATGGTGGGAAAGTTAGGGAAATTTTCTTTGATATGTTTTTCATTTAGATTAGATAAGAGTTTGAATTTTGATGAAAGTATTGGACATGTCAGGAATTAAAATTCTATAGTATAAAATTCAACTTTAAAAACGAAATAGAATAAACAATTCTAAAATGAGTATTAATCTTATAGAAAATCAAACAATAAGTATTGATGAAAGAAGGATTATTCTTCAATATATGTTAAAAAAAGCCGGTGAAATTGAGCATGCAAGGATGTTGCATGCTATGTTGGCCATATTACAAAAAAACCTTGAAAAAAAGGTTGATATGGGTTATGAATTTAGAGAGTATGTTGAAGGATGTTATTCTGATCAGGTGTTTGAAGATATAAATTGTTTAATAAATGTAGGGTTTGCTAGTGTTAAAGGTCATTTTAAGCATGTTTACAGATTAACTGATTTTGGACGTATGGATTTCGACTGGTTAAAAAAAGATAAACTTAAACAAGAGATTAAAGAAGAGGTTGACAAGGTGGTTAAAGAATATACTAAAAAAGAACTGATGGATGTTGTGGACGAGGTGAGAGAATTATGTATTAATTATGAAGATCTTTTTGAAAAGTATAAGGAAGATAAAGATGTACAATTAATAATTAATGGGACACGTAAAGAAAACATGTAAATTTGACTATGATTTAATCTGATATTTCTGATTATTAAAATGTCCAAATCTGTTTTTGTGTGTGGAAGTGTACTGCCCTTGTTAGAATATAAATCTGAAGATTTCAAAAATTTAAAAGAGATAAAAACAGAATGGCACATATATACATTTACCAAAAAGAATAATGATTTTGTAGATGTTTCTATTTCATTTACAGATAAATGGAAAAAGAAGTACATGAATGATATAAAAAAAACACTTGAAAAGAAAACCACCGAATGTTTATCCAATATTTATAGCATCGAACAAAACAAATTTGAAATAAAAATTTGGAGTGATGGTTTTATAACCCATTAGCACGAAAAAAAAATAAAAAAATGAGGGTCACCCCTATTTGTTTGTCC
>JAGWDQ010000063.1 GCA_018260615.1 Candidatus Altarchaeum sp. | reverse complement strand
TTTTAAATCACCTCGCTTGTGCTCGGAGATTTTAAAAACTTCGTTTTTAAAATACCCTGTGACTTTGTGACTTTGTGTGAGCATTTTTTATAGGCAAACTATTTTCCCCTTTTCTCATTTCACCGTTTATTTCACCACCTTTTCCAGTTCCTCAATCCTAACCCTTCTCTGCTCTTTTGTATCCCTGAACCTTATGGTAACAGTATTATCCTTCAATGTGTCATAATCAATCGTTATTGCATAACTTACTCCGATTTCATCCGCCCGTGCATATCTCCTTCCGATACTTCCGGATTTGTCATAAAATACATATAAATTTGCCTTCCTTAAAACATCAACAACCTCTCCTGCTTTTTCGGGAAGTCCGTCCTTTGCCATCAGTGGAAATACACAAACATAAGGTGAAATTTCAGGAGGAAATTTAAAATACGCCCTTTCTTTGCTTTCATCGATTTCCTTGCTTTCATCGCTTTCGCCGCCTTCTCCTTTCCCGGAAATTTCTTCGGCATAGCACGATTCGACAACACAATACACCGGCCTGTCAATCCCGTAAGCAACCTCAATAACATTCGGAACAAACCGTCTGTTGTTCCAGAAAATTTCCATTGATTCCCTGCTGCAATTTTGATGCTGTGTCAGATCATAATTTCCTCTGTCCGCAACTCCGACAATTTCAATCCTTCCCAACGCACTCATAAATTCAACATCCCATGTGTCTTTGCTGTAAAAAGCTCTCTCCGTATCTTTATGCTGTCTCAACTGCAGTCGTTTGCCGTCAATTCCCATCCTGACAAATAAATTTACCGACTTCTGCAAAAAGTAAGCAATTGCCTTGTTTTTTATTATTCCCTGACTATGTGCTTCCCTGATTGAAATTTTAGAAATTTTGTCATCCCTGTCCATAATTTTTATTGCAGCATCGTCCTTCAAATTTAAATACTCGTATTTATCATCGGGATCTATAAAAAATTCCATTTCCGCCTGTGTAAATTCCCTCAGCCGTATTATGTATTGTCTCGGAGAAATTTCATTGCGATATGATTTTCCGAGCTGCAATATTCCGAAAGGTAATTTCTTTCTTGAAATTTCCCATAACCGCTTGAATGCAATGTATGTTGACTGTGCGGTTTCGGGACGCATATAACCAATTCGCTTGTTTTTGCCGGGTGCGATTTCTGTCCTGAACATCAGATTATAGTTATAAACATCATTAAGCTCGCCTCCGCACTTCTTGCATTTTAAATTGTTGTTCTTTATTAATCCTGTTAATTGCTCTGCACTCATTCCATCGCAGGAAATTTTTAAATTTTCCTCAACTAAATGATCCGCTCTGAACGGTTCTTTACAAGCACTACATTCAACAGTAAAATCGCTGAAACTTTTGACATGTCCGCTTGCATTCCAGACATCATCAAGACCTAATGTCGGACACTCAATTTCAGAACAGGTAAAATTTCCGTATTCTTCTATCAGATACGCTTTTCTTATGATGTCCTCAACATTCTTCTTTATTCGTGTTCCTGTTGGTCCGTAGTCATAAAATCCGCTTATTCCTCCGTAAATTTCACAGCTCGGATAAAATATTCCTCTCCTCTTGGCTATGTCTAAAATTTTTTCGTAAATTTTCATTTTAAGCAACTATGTATAAAATTACATATAGAATTAGAAATTTAACCAATTGAAATTTTTCTGTTTTAAGGCATGTCTTTTTAAATTTTGTTGTCCCGTGCAAAATTTAAAATAAGTTTCAAAGATAGGAATTACCAAATTTAAATTTCTTTATTAATTTTTATTTAACATAATCTTATTATTAAACATTTAATAAAATCAAAAATTTAATAGATAAATTTGTAATATAAATTTGTAATAACTCAAAATTTTAATAAATTAAAATCAGTAAAATGGAAAGTAAAATAAATAATCATAGAGAGCACATTGTATCTGTATTTTTTGTGGCTTTATTTTTGAGCATGATGTTGTTGCTTAATGTGTATGCAAGTTATTGCACGGAACAGGAAGCTTTGGGAAAATCCTGTATTCTTACCGCTCCAACAAAATACCCTTTAAATATAACATTTTCGGCCTGTGCTGTTGATGATGACTGTACAGTTTATGTCCTCGGAAATAACAGAAACATAAAAAACGCCAGCGTTGTTGTCAGCGGAGCAATAAATATTCAGGGGCATACAAATGACGAAGGAAAATTTAAATTTTCTCCGGACAAAGCAGGAAATATAAAAATAAAGGCGGAAAAAGATGGCTATTATAAAGCAGAAGGTGATTTTTCCATAAAAAGAGCAACAAATATAAATATAGAGATTCCCGACAATATAGAAGCAAACAGGGAGATTAATATAGGAATAAAAAATTCCAAAGGCAAAGGTATAAAGACAAATATTGCAATAGTCACACCCGATGGAACAATAATAAATGCGGAAACAGATAAAGACGGAAATGCAAAATTTACTCCCGTAACTCCGGGAAAATATAAAATCAATCTTGACGATGGAAATTATAAAGGTGAAAAGGAATTTGTCGCCTATGGAAAATTAAATATCATCTGTCCGGATACTGTGAAGTTTATGAATAAATTTACCGTTAATGTCGTTGATGAAAACAATAATACGATTGGTGTCCGGATTAAAATTTTGGAGTTAAATAAAGAAATAAATAACGGAGAGGAAGTTGTTGCAGAAAAGTGCGGGAATTTAAATTTAGTTGCGGAAAAGGAATATTATGAAAAGGCAGCAAAGACAATATCTGTGGAAAATAAAAAATTAAATTTAACCGGAAAAGATAAATTAAATGCAAAAGAAATATATAAGTATATTGTAAGGGATGAAGACGGAAATCCGGTTGAAAATGTCCGAATTTTAATTAATAGTACATTTGTGGGAACAACAGATATTAACGGAAGCGTTTCCGTGAAGATTGAAAATGCGGGAAATTATATAATATCTGCAAAAAAAGAATGTCATGATGATTCGGCCTTATTTGTTGAAGTAACAGAATTTTCACTGATGTCATTATGGCCGTGGTTGCTGCTTTTATTATTGCTTCTCCTGCTTTTGCTATTCTTCCTCTGGAGAAGGTCTAAGAAAAGCCAAGAGAGCGAAGGTACTCCCGCAGGAGTGATGACACCTTTCGGAATGATAACAAAATCCGTAAAAATGATAAAAAAAGAGGGGTTGGAAATTTTAGGTGCATCACACCAGCAAAGAATATATGTTTATCTTATTGCAGAAAAAGATATGAAAAACTGTAAGCTTGCCGATAACATTTCGGAAAGTTTTGATGTAAATGTGTTAACATTGGGGGTTGAAAGGAGCGAAAACAAACTCGCACTGAATCTCGGCGATATAAATAAAGGCGATGTGAGGATATTAAATTACATTGTAAACGGAATTTGCGAAATAGAAAACGCAAAAATTGTTTATGACGACGGAGAGTTCAATATTCCGGTAAGGTATGTGTAATGTATGTGCGAATAAAATTTAAAAATAAAATTTAAAAATTTAAGATAAATTTAAAAATTAAAAGTGTTTCAAATTCAGACAAATCTGTTAGGGTGCTTTGCAATCAGAGACGGAAAAATAATATCATCCCGTTCATTTATTTCAGAACAAAAGACAACCGCAGGGATTGCAAAAGACCTCATTTATGCGAGAAAAAATTTACTTCCGGAAGAGCGTGAAATAATAAATGGCTTAAGTAAATCCGGACAGGGCTTTGAAGTTGCTATAAATAATCCTGAACGACTAAGGGAAGAAAAAGAAAAATTTAATGTCCGTTTTACTGAAATTTCCCGGTCAAAGAGCATTCCGCTCGAAGAAATATCCGAACTGACTATGCTCGGTCCGGAAGAACTAAAAGAACTTATGTGGGCAGTAAATCTGGAAATAACAAAAGAGGAGATGAGGGTTCAGGAAATTGATAAAGTAGCAATTCAGTTAATCAGTGCGATAGATGAATTAAATACCATGCTGAATTTGATGGACGAACGATTACACGAATATTACGGAACATATTTTCCGGAAATTGATGTCATCACCGATCACGAAATTTATGCGTCAATTGCGGCACTTGGAAACAGGGAAAATTTAGATCTGCGGGGGATAAATTTAAGCGAAAAAATAAAGGAAAAAATAAAAGAAGAAGGTCTGACATCATTCGGAATGAAATTAGAAAATAAATATATAAGCGGTGCCTCTCTGATGGCATCACAGGTCTTAAATTTATATCTTTTAAAGACCCGGCTTGAAGAAAATTTAAAAAAAGTAATGGCTGAAATATGCCCTAATATTACTTATCTTGCCGGACATCTGCTCGGGGCAAGATTGTTGTTGCAGACTGGCTCTCTTGAACGACTGGCTTTTATGCCTGCAAGTACAATTCAGATGTTGGGGGCGGAAAAAGCTCTCTTTAAATTTTTAAGAACAAAAAAACTCCCCCCGAAACACGGAATAATATTTACTCTGTCAGAAATCTGCACTGCACAAAAGAAAGACAGGGGAAAAATTTCAAGAAATTTCGCAGCAAAGGTGGCGATCGCAGCAAAGGTTGATTACTTTAAAGGTGAATTTGTCGGGGTTGAACTTAAAAATAAATTTACTAAATGTGTTGAAAATTTAAAACATAAACATTAGCGGATTCTACATTTATCAAAATTATAGGTCTGTCTTAATCCAGTTAACTTCCTCTAATTTTCCCTTTTTCAACCACTCTATTATATTTTCAATATCTTCTTTTCGGACATCTCTTCCACCAAGTCCCGCAATACAGGAATATACCTTGTCAGGATTAATAAGAAATCCTCTGACTTCACTCCATAAAGCACCGCCAATTCCTATGGAAACATCCTTTTCTATAACCGCTATGCCTTTGGCATCCTTCAACGCCCTCTTTAATTCCTCTGACGGAAACGGTCTGAATGAAATTACCCTTATTAATCCGACATCCTTGTGTTTGTCAATGACATCTTTAATAGTTCCGCAAACAGAACCCATGCTGATAATAACATAGTCAGCATTTTCCATATTGTATTCTTCAATCAACCCGTTTCCGTAATTTCTTCCGAAAAATTTGTAAAATTGGCTATTTACTTCTTTTATTTTCTCCTTTGCCTTTTCCATTGCGTTCCACTGCATCTTTCTAAACTCCGTATAAGAATTTGGAAAGGCAATTGGTCCGAATGTCATAGGATTCTTCGGATCTAATTTGTATAACGGATTAAATTTAGGCAAAAATTTATCAACCTCTTCCTGTTCCGGAATATCTGCAGGCTCAACACAATGTGTCAGTGTAAAACCATCCATATTTACCATTACGGGAAGTAAAATTTCCCAGTCTTCTGCAATTTTATATGCCTGAATGATTTTGTCTGCCGCTTCCTGATTTGTTTCAACATACAACTGAATCCATCCGGTATCTCTTTGTGCAATTGAATCCGACTGATCGTTCCATATGTTAATAGGGGCGGATAATGCTCTGTTGGCATTTGTCATAACGATTGGGAGTCGCATTCCGCTTGCTATGAATAAAATTTCATGCATCAATGCCAGTCCCTGTGATGATGTCGCCGTATATGTTCTCACACCCGATGCCGATGCTCCGACACATGCGGAAATTGCCGAATGTTCTGATTCCGCATATATTACTTTTGCATTTAATTTCCCGTCTGCAACAATTTGTGATAAATCTTCAGGTATGTGCGTCTGTGGTGTTATTGGATATATCGCCAGCACTGCCGGCCTGCATAATGCCACAACTTCTGCTACCGCTTCCGAGCCCTCAAGGATGGTTTTCATCTTAAAAAATTTTAGGAAAATATTTTATCAAAATTTATTTTATTTGTAATAATTATGAATTAAAATAATTAAAAATGAAAAATAAAAATTTGTTTGCCCGCTTATCCGTTATGCAAAATTTATTCTATTCGGAAGATATCTCGTTTTTCTTTACATTCAAAAGCACATATTCTCCGACTGAAAATATTTGTTCCGGTTTTATTTTAAATTTCTTTTTTAACAATCCCTCGCTGCACTCAAAACTTAATACATTTATATCTGAACTTGCAAGCGGCATTCCCGCATTTCCTTCTCTTGGAACACGCAACTCAACATTACTGATCTTTCCGACTTTTATTCCTGCTTTATCAACAACATTCAATCCGATTATTTTTGTTGCCTTCATTTTCTTAATCCTCAATTTTTATTAAAATTTATTCTAATTAAATTAGAAATTTCAAACAATTATTTTTTTAAGATTTAAAATTTTACCGATTAAATTTACAAATTTAAATTTACAATTTCCCCAAAGGCATCAACAATCTTTTTAATTTCCTCCTCGCTCAACAAATAAGTGCTTAACTTAAAATTTTTTGTCAGTCCCGGTTTTATCCCGATAATTCCCCGCTTCTTCAGCTCATCGTAAAGGAAAAATCTACCCCGCTTATGCTTTTGGGAAATTTCAAACAATTTTTGCGATTCAAAGAACATTAAATCGTGCTCATGCGGCTTCTCCCCCAACTGGTTTATTCCCAAATTTCCCATTTTTTCCGAAAAATACCTTGCTTTTTTTACTTCTTCGTCATAATGTTTAACTCTTTCGTAGACATGAGGAAACGATGCCATTAAAGTGATAACCGGAAGTCCTCTTGCCGTGCAGCCAAGTTGTTCGATCTCCTTTATTTTATACTTTTCCGATTTTCTGAATAAAATTTCTTCGTATGCCTTTCCCGCTCCCAAAACACCTATCGGGCCGCTTGCAGCCATTGATTTATGTCCGGAACCGACAATAAAGTCCGCATTAAAGTCGGAGGCATTAATTTCCATTCTTCCGACGGAATAAGCACCGTTCAGCAGGAATGGAACCTTGTATTCATTACAAATTTTTCCGACTGCTTTCGCATCAGGTAAATTTCCGTAACTTCCATCGGGATATGTGAGTAATGCCAGTGCGGGAAAATTTCCGGTTTCATTTTTAACTTCTTCAATAACTTTGGCATAATCATCCGCATTAATTTTATATTCCGGCTCTCCTGAATTCGGAACAAATTTTACCTTCAGTCGCGCCCTTTCGGCAGCAACATAACTGCTGTAATGTGCGTTTTGATCCATAACTACATAATCGTCTTCTCTCCCAATAGCGTGCATTATCAGAAATTTACCTTCTCTCGCCCCGTTTGTAAGTCGTGCTATGTCAGTTCCCAAAAATTTCGGCAAAATTTCATGAACAAATTCCTCTATCGGAGGGTTTTTTATTCTGTCAAGAGAGCCGCCGCAATAATCGCAAACAGAATAGCCGTCAGCCCATTCGTCTAAAATTTTTCTCGCTTCTTTGCTCAAAATCCCGCCTCTTTGAAGGGGGTCTAAACTTGTAAATTTTATGGCTTCTCTGTGTAATTCCTTAAATTTTTCCAGTTGTGAATTTTGGATTTCCATTTTACTATGTTATAAAGTATATGATTTTCATTATCCTCACACAGAGACACGAAGGAGTTATACTGAAAACTTTGAGTTTTCAATCTTTAAAAAATAAATTTTTTAAATACTGAAAATCTGTGAGATTTTCAATCTTTAAAAATCTGTTGATTTTTAAATCACCTCGCTTGTGCTCGGAGATTTTAAAAACTTCGTTTTT
>JAGWDQ010000062.1 GCA_018260615.1 Candidatus Altarchaeum sp. | reverse complement strand
AAATACTGAAAATCTGTGAGATTTTCAATCTTTAAAAATCTGTTGATTTTTAAATACTCTGTGGCTTTGTGGCTTTGTGTGAATATTCTACTATTATTTGAGTTTTTATTAATTTATTATGCAGATAACTCTAATTTATAAACTTAAATTTAAAATTTAAACGAATGAGTAAATTAAAAATCTAAAATGAAATTTTACATAGAAGAACATAAAGGAAATTCCGCTGATAAAGGAAAGATTGAAATCGTTGAAAGAAAAGGGCTTGGCCACCCCGATTATATAGCGGACTGTCTCGCAGAGGCATTCTCGCGAAATTTAAGCAAATATTACATTGAACACTTTGGGACAATACTGCATCATAATGTTGATAAACTTGAGATTGTCGGGGGAAATGTGGATGTTGAATTTGGCGGCGGAAAATTTTTAAAGCCGATGCTCATTTTCTTTTCCGGAAGGGCAACCGCAAAAGTCGGGAACGAAAATGTCCCGCTTGCAGAAATTGCCGAACAATCAGCAAAAAATTTTATAAAAGAAAATTACAGATTTGTTAATCCCGATGATAAAAAACAAATAAAATTTATGATTGAAACAAAAAGCGGCTCTACCGACCTGGTTGGCGTTTATGACAGGAAAGATGCATTGAGCAGCGGAAAAATTCTGGCAAACGATACATCTATCGGAATCGGTTATGCACCGCTTACAATTACGGAAAGGATCGTTAAGGAACTTGAAATATATTTAAACTCAAAAAAATTTAAGGCAAACTATCCTTACAGCGGCGAGGACATCAAAATTATGGGAACCAGAATAGACAAAAAATTGGACTTGACAATAGCGATGGGATTCGTATCAAAATTTGTTGACAGCGAAACAAGCTACTGGAAATACAAAGTCAAAATAATGGAAGAAATAAGGAAATTTGTTGAGGATAAAATTTCAGACAGTGAAATTTCTCTGAATGAGAAAGGTATTGACCTGGGCGAGAACGGAAGCAGGGGAATATATCTGAATACGGCAGATGTCAGAAAAAAGGGAGGAGAGAAGGGCAACATATATCTGACATTAACCGGAATGTCTGCCGAACAGGGAGATGACGGAGCGGTAGGAAGGGGAAACAGAATTAACGGAATAATTCCATTCCAGAGGCCTCTGAGTATGGAAGCGGTTGCAGGCAAGAATCCGGTAAATCACATCGGAAAACTTTATAATGTTATGGCATTCCGTCTTGCGGCTCAAATTTACAGAGAATTAAGCAAAGAAATCATGCAGGTTGAGGTTAAATTGCTGTCTCAAATCGGAATTTCAATTACGGATCCCTATATTGCTTATGCATCAGTAATTCCAGCAGGTAATGTAAAGGTAAGCGATCTGGAAGGAAAAATAAAGAAGATATTTGAAGAGGAATTGACTAAAGAGAAATTTGAAAATTTAAGACGGGAGTTTGTTGAGGGAAAAATAGAGGTCTGCTGACAAGGAAATAAAAATCTTAAAGATTTATAGAGGAAACTTCAAAAATTAAAATAATAATCAATGAAACAAAAGATTATAGACGCATGCGAAAATAAAATATTATTTCTGAGGCATGCACATAACCATTGAAGAGTATCATAATGATCTCTGTAGAGAGAGTTGCCCGATTTCAGGTAAAACGCAGAAGGAAAGAATAATTCATATTGTATGCTCGCCAAAAGACGAATATCTTGTGATAATTACTACCTACATTCCGGATATTAATAAATGGGATAAGGGCTTCAAAACAAGGATAAAATAAAATAAAAATTAATACAAAAATATTAAAAGATAAAATGAAGTGTCACTTTTGCGGAGAGGAAATGAATAAAGGAAAAACAACATACACGGTAAACAAGCATAACTACCATTTAATTATTGATGATGTTTCAGCGTGGATTTGTAGCCAGTGCGGCGAGGTTTATTTTGAGGAAGAATCAGTTGATGTAATCCAGAATATGATTAAGAGCATAGATATGCCTTCTATAAAAATTATACAAAATTCTCCGGTGGCTGTTGAGGTTTGAAACATAAAGAAATATAATTTAATCCCCCAATCAAGAAAGTCCTTCGGACAATTTTCAAATCGCAGAGATTTGAAAATACACGAACGAAGTGAGTGTAAGTCATACTTTCCGGATAATAGAATCTTATACTTTCCTGATAAGTAAGTCATATATTTTATAATACGAATAAAAATTTTGGAAATTTTTGTTCGTTAGAATTTTAATTATTGCTATTATGATGATTCTTCGTGCCTCTGATTAATGATGAGATCGCCAAACCCTCAATAGCATAAATAAATATCTGAATTTTTTATCGTACGGGAAAGTTCGTTTTATGAGCCTCACACGGAGACACCGTCACCTCGCTCTTACGCTCACTCCGTTCGTGTATTTCAAACAAGTTTGAAATGCTCGGAGATTTTCAAAACTCCGCGTTTTGAAAAAGACACAAAGGAGAAATATACTGAAAATCTGTGAGATTTTCAATCTTTTAAAATCTATTGATTTTAAAATACTCTGTGACTTTGTGTGAGTATTCTTCTGAATTTTTTAAAATTTATTTTAAAAAATATCCGAACGAAGTGAGGTTATTTCTTATTATCTTCACGAATTCAGATTTTTCAAAATTTCATCACAAATTTTAACCTCATCACTTTGTCCTTGTTTTTCAAATAATTCCTTTGCTTTTAAAATTTCTCTTTTTGCATCATCAGTCCTTCCTGTTTTCACATATAAAATTCCTAAATTTCCATGTGCTTCCGCATAATCCTGCTTTATTTTGATCGCTTCTTTAAAGGCATTTTCAGCTTCCTCATAGCGTTTTAAATTTTGCAATGAAATTCCTAAATTGTTGTGTGCTTCTGCAAGGTTTGGATTTAGCCGTATTACTTCCATGTAGGCATTCTCCGCTTCTTCAAATCTGTTCAAAATATATAGTAAAAGCCCTAGATTATTGTATGCTTTCATATCGTTGGGATTTATATTGAGCGCCTCTCTTAATTCTTCCTCCGCTTCTTCATATCTTTTTAAATCATATAGCAAAAGCCCTAGATTATTATGTGCTTCAGTAAGATTCGGATTTAGCCGTATTGCTTCTCTATAAGCATTTTCCGCTTCTTCATATCTTTTCAAATCATGCAACACATATCCTAAATTATTATAGGCGTCTGCATAATCCGGATTGAGCTTTATTGCTGTCCTGATTTCTTCCTCCGCTTCTTCATATCTCTTTAAATCACATAATAAAAATCCAAGATTGTAATGTGCTTCGGTATAATTTGGATTTATCCGTATCGCTTCTGTATATTCCTTCTCCGCTTCTTCAGATCTGTTTAAATGATACAATAAAAGCCCCAAATTGTTGTGCACTTCTGCAATGCCTGGATTTATTCTTATGGACTCTCTGTAGGCATTCTCTGCTTCTTCAAATTTATTTGACCCATAGAATGAAATTCCTAAATCATTGTACTTTTTCGCATCGCGATATTGTTTTCCTGCATCGTCATTTTCTACACATCCGGAAATCAAAATTACAATAAGAATAAGCCATATAATGCACACCTCGCTAATTAAAGATAAATTTTTATCCATCTTGTAAATGTTAAATTTATGGAATTAAAGATAGGATATTAAATTTATATTGTTAAATTTAAAATAATACTTCCTAAATTTAATTATTCTTTAAAATCAGATTGGAGATTGATATAAATTTAACATTTTACTATGTTCGCAAAGGTGTATGAAGTGGAAGGTGAGTATATGGTTGCGGCGTGTGAAAAGTCGCTCATAGGAAAGACATTCAAGGATGGAAAAATAACACTTAAAGTTACAGAGGACTTTTACAAAGGTGACGAAGTAAGCGAAGATAAATTGCTGGAAATGCTTAATAATGCAACAATTGCAAATTTAGTCGGAAAACCAGTAGATATAGCAATAAAACACAATCTTGTTAACGAGGATGGAGTTATGAAAATTTCAGGTGTCAAACATGCACAAATTTGTATTATGAAATAAATTTTATAAAAATCTATAAAAAATTTAAAAATGTTGGTTGAAATACTTGAACTTATAGGAACTTTAATCGTAATACTTGTAGGGTGTGAATTATTTGCAAACGCAGTTGAACATGTCGGGAGAAAATTTGCTTTATCTCATGCTGCATCAGGGTCATTACTTGCCGCTGTTGGAACGGCAATGCCCGAAACATTAGTTGTTATACTGGCTTTATTTTTTGGTGGAGGTCACGCAGAAGAAATAGGTATGGGTGCAATATTAGGGGCCCCGTTTATGCTTTTAACCTTGGCAATATTTTTGCTTGGCTTAACTGTAATTATCTTAAAATTTAAGAAAAAAAGAGAAAATCTTGTTTTAAATGTTCATGTTCCGGCTTTAACATTTGACCTTAAATATTTCATAATCGCATTCGCTATTGTCATAATCAGTGCTTTACTTTATAATCAGTTTCAGGACAAAATCGTAAATTATGTTGCTGCGGTCCTTCTTTTACTCATATATATTTATTATGTCAAGGTTACGCTTTCAATTAAAGCAGATGACCATGAGACCTACGAAGAGTATTTTTACCTTACAAAATATTTTTCCATGAAATCAACAATTACAAATGTTTATCTTCAATTACTGCTTGGATTTATCATTATATTTTTCGGGGCAAAGTTGTTTATCGGCTACCTCATTGCTATCGGAACGAAAACAGGTATTTCAATGCTTGTACTCGCTTTACTTATTACTCCGATTGCGACAGAACTTCCTGAAAAATACAACAGCATTTCATGGGTAATAAAAAGAAAAGATACATTAGGTATAGCAAATATAACCGGAGCGGCTATTTTTCAGTCAACTATTCTGGTAGCTATCGGACTTATATTTACCTCATGGGAGCTTGATTTTTATACTATACTTAACATATCATTTGCGTTTATATCCGGAATATTGTTGTATTTGTCATTAAAATTAAAAGGAAAATTATATGCCCCGTACATGCTCATCGGAGGGGTCTTATATATTTTGTATATTTTGCTCGTATTGGGATTTGTTAAAATTTAAATGTTGAATTTGCAGTTTTGTCCTTTTATAGTATAGGAAAGTTCGTTTTATTTTTGGTTTCTCACACCAAGACACAGAAACACAAAGGGGTTATATTCTGTAACCTGGTGACTTTGTGCGAGTATTCTTCTGATTTTTTTATTGCAAAATTTTTAACATCTTGTTATAGTATGTGTGTGCCATCTGCAAAATAAAAATTTTACTATTTTTCAGCATTGTTAGGACTTACGCATTTTACCTTGTGAAAAAACTTAAAAACCAAAAATTTGTATTGCTTTTGCGTAAGTCCTGATTGTATCTCATTAGCACGACGGAAAAATTAAAATCACCTCACTTACGCTCATTTTTCAAACGATTTCGTTTGAAAAATCCACGAACAAAAGTGAGCGGACTTCGTTCGTGTATTTTAAAATCGCTCTTATGTTGATTTTTGTTGATAAGTTCGCTTCGCTCTCATTTAAAAATGCTACAAGCATTTTTAAAGATTGAAAACTTATAGTTTTCAGTATATTTTCAAAATCTTCGCGATTTTTAAAATAACGGAAATTTTATATTTAAAAAGTGTAAATTTTTAGTATTTATCAATATCAATTAGTATAAGAGCGATAAATATATAATAAATAAAATTTTACTTTAAATTTTTCAAACCGTAAAACTCATAATCCTAATAACTTTCATAAGGCAAATCTAAATATTCCTCATTTAAATCGCATGCTTTTTTATAGTCCTTCATCGCCTCTCTTTCGTTTTTAATCGCATAATATGTCATTCCTCTGTAATAATACGCATCGGCAAAATCCGTGTTTCTGTTTACTGACTTTGTGAAGAAATTTATTGCATTGTCGTAATCATCCTTTCCCAAATATGCTAATCCCAGATAATGCAAGGTCTCATAATTTTCCTTTATGTTGTTTGCTTTGCTAAAAAATTTTATCGCATTGTCGTAATCCTCTTTTCCCAAATATGCTAATCCCAGATAATGCTCATTTTCAAAATTTTCCTCAATTGAAACGGACTTGTTTAAATGTATTATTGCATTGTCATAATCTTCCTTATTCATATAAGCCATCCCGATAAATTTATATATATCAGCGCTGTTGTTACCGTAGTCAGTTGACTTTTTAAAATTTCCTATTGCATCGTCATTCCTGTTCATATCTAAATTAACCAGACCCAGATTAAAATAGCCATTTACCGGTTCTATCAAAATTTCCTTTTTAAAGAGCTTTTCTGCTGATTCGTTATCTTCTTCGTCAATAAAATTTTCCCCGCTTTCTTCCAAAATTTCAACAATGTCATCTTTTGCATCCTTGTCCGTCTTTAAAATTTCATCAATCATTTCAAACGCTTCAAAAAATTTCTTTTCATTTAACAAATCCTCAATTTTATCCATATCTGTTTGTTCCATTTTAGATAGTTGATTTAAGTAATTAAAATTTATCTGAAAATTATGAAAGCATTATATAATTATTTAATTTAAATTCCCCTGTTTTGTAATGCCTGTATAACTTTTGATGCCTCTGTCCCTTTCATTCCTTCTCCCAGGTTTTTTGCAACTTCCTTCAAAATTTCCGGCTCATTGTAATGTGATGTCGCTTCAACGATCGCTATTGCCCTTTTTTCAGGATCACCTGACTTAAAAATTCCCGAACCGACAAAAACACCATCGCATCCCATTTGCATCATCAATGCGGCATCAGCAGGAGTGGCAATTCCCCCGGCTGCAAAATTTACAACAGGCAGTCGCTGCAATTCTTTTATTTCCCTTAAAATTTTTAAAATTTCTCGCTTTATATGTCCATAACTATAATCACCAAACACAACATCATCATCTTTAACAGTCCTTTCTATTCCGAATTTTTCATCTGCTTCCTGCATTAACTTGCAGTACTTATTTGTCCAGTTTGTTGCTATCCTCATCAAAATTTCATCGTCAAATTTTTTTAACTGTGCAATGCCTTCATTCATCATGTGTGCATGCCTGACCGCCTCAATAACATCTCCTGTTCCCGCTTCTCCTTTTGTCCTTATCATCGTCGCACCCTCAAAAATCCGCCTTACCGCCTCTCCAAGTTCACGGGCACCGCAAACAAAAGGAATCGTGAATTTTCTTTTATCAACATGAAAAAACGGGTCAGCCATTGTCAGCACTTCGCTTTCATCAATCATATCAACACCCAGGGACTCAAGTATTCTCGCTTCGCTGTAATGACCGATTCTGCACTTTGCCATTACAGGAATTGTGACTGTCTTTAAAATTTCAGCGATTTTTTCAATATTTGCCATTCTTGCAACACCTCCTTCGGCTCTGATGTCAGCAGGAACTCTTTCAAGAGCCATAACGGCAACCGCTCCCGCATCTTCGGCAATTTTCGCCTGTCCGGCATTCGTCACATCCATAATTACCCCTCCTTTTACCATACTTGCAAAGCCCTTCTTTATGACTTCGCTGCCAAAAATTTTTCCCTCTGTGTTTGTTGTATTTGTCATCTTGTTTAAGGTTATAAAATTTAAGATTATAAAATTTGTTATTAATTTTGTTTAAATTTCAATATCATTAAATTTGTGTTGTTTTTTAAATATTCCCTTTCCCTGTCCCTTCTTCCTGCCTCCTGACAATAACTATTATTATGGTTAAAATAGCAGATATGATTATGGACATAGTTGCCATTTTTATATTCATTTATTTCATTGGCTTTGCAGCGAACGGAGACT
>JAGWDQ010000061.1 GCA_018260615.1 Candidatus Altarchaeum sp. | reverse complement strand
TTAGAATTTAGAAATTAAATTTGCACGATTCACGGAATAATCCCGACATAAAGGTAATGGAAGGTTCTCTTTTATCTTTTTAATCTCTTCTTCAGTGAGATCCAAATCCTTAACAGTATGGCGTGCTGCAGACAGTACGCCAAATGCTAAAAATGATATTGCAGCTGCAGATTTTGTAGTTGTGTGTGCATCTCCCACATACACTTTCAAATCAATACCAAGCACTTTTTTGCAATGATACAAAACTTCAGCAATATTGGTGGCTTCTGTTTCATTAGAGAGTGTTAAATTACAATATGCACTATGCAAACTCCAAAATATCCCTCGCAAGTCAGTATAACCCACTATTTTATAGTCAATCTTTCAACTTTTGATACTTTGATTTAATGATAGTGTGTTCAGCATTAATATCAAAAGTTAGCAGTTTCACTATAATATAACAAATTATCATTATAAATAATATACAAATTGACTCTGCTATGACAACTAAATTTTATATAAATTTTAACATCCTAATTTGTATTATAAATTTATAATTTCAACTTCAATTCCTTCTTTTTCAAATATATATCTTCTGCCCTCAATTGTTGCAACACGCATTTTTTCTTTTTTCGCCTTTGAAATAATGGATTTTTCGTCTTTTATTTCCGAATCATTAACGATGTATTTTCTCAAGTCCTGTTTGATAATGTGTTCTTTAATACCATATTGTGATATGATAAAACCTTCATTCAGGTATATTTTTGAATATCTGTTCTTTCTCAAAAATTTAATTGCCTCATTCAAACCAGTTTCCTTCAAAACATAATGGTCAAGTAAGATCTTCTTCTTTATTAGTAACAGATACAGCAATAAAAGCAACAATATCAGTGGAATGAGCCATAACCACCATAGCGCGCCTTTATCCAACCGGTCATGTTCTGTTTTATCCGAATAAGGTAGCGAAGGTTTAGATGAAATATTCGTCGCATTTTCTCCTTTTTGAAGAGGTAAAGAAATATTTTCTGATTTGCCGTTCGGAGATATTGCATTTTCTCTTTCTGCTTTTCCTGCATCTTCTTTTTTCTTTGTTTCTATTAAGCCATCTTTAAGCCATGACTGATAATATGCTCCGCAATTTACGCACCCTTCTCTCTCTTTTGAAATGTTTGTGACATTTTCCGATGCGCCCCCGGAAATCCTTTGGCCGGTTTTTCCATTTCCTTCGGAAACATTTTCCTGCGATATATTTTGGGTGATATTTGCGGTTTGATTTTGCGGTGTTCCTCCGCCGGAGGATGCAGATGATGAGGATGACGAATCCTGTGAAGCAGGAACAACAACATTAACTGTCAGAGAAGTATTTGCAAAAACTGTTATATTAAAAGATGTTAAGGCAGTAACACTGGCAATATTTGTTGTTGTCCGGTATATTAAAGCCGTGCAGTTGCATATCATATTTTGAGAAGATGCTAATGTTACATTTGGACAACTAACATTGCTGCATTTATCATCGCTGACATTTATGTTTGTCAAATTCAGATTTCCGGTATTGGTTACATTGTAATAACAGGTTACATTTCCCCCGCCCGCTGGTAATGATGTCGGATTTGCCGTTTTGCTTATTGAAATATTTGGACACGCAACAAAAACGCCCGCATTTGAAGTTGCAGTAATTGGAACGTTTAGCGAGTCCTTTACCGTAACATTTGCAATGTTTATTAAATTTCCGCAAATACTTGAGGTTGTTGTGCAATTGCAGACAACACTTTCATTAACATCTAATGTTGTTTTTGGACAAGCAACATTACTGCATTTATTGTCGCTAACATTTATGTTTGTTAAATGGACATCTCCTTTATTTGTGATGTTATAATAATATGTTAAATTTTCCCCGTAATAAATTTGTGTTGTATTTGGTGTTGTGCCAATGCTCAAATTCGGATGAATGACTTTTACATAAGCAAAATCGCTCTTGCTTGTTGTTTTGTCATAAGATTTTGTGGATACACTGGCAATATTTGTAGTTGTTTGAGAAATATAGATGGTGCAATTGCAAATCATCGAATCCTCTGCAGCAAGAGCATTTTTCGGACAGGTTATGTTCAGACATTTATCATCTGCAACATTTATATTCGCTAAATTTATATTTCCTATATTTTTTACGACGTAATAGTATGTAACATTCCCGCCGAAAGAAATTTTTTGAGTGTCCGCTGTTTTTTCAAATTGTATTTCCGCATGTAAGTATTCTCCAACATTACTTAAATTTAAAGAGGTCTCATTGCCTGTTTTAATTCCATTTATATAAATTCCTGAAGCATTTACCGTAATCACATCTCCGAACTCGGACAATAAATTTCCGCCGGTCATATTATCCCCTACAATAACAGCATTTATCAATGTTGCATTTGCCGGAATTCCCGTGGAGTTAATAATTGTTGAATTTATAATAGTATTATTATTCACCTTTGAGTTGATAATTAACGAGTTTAAAATTTCCGAGTTTTTGATTGTTGAATTTCCGGAAATGTTTGAATTCGTAATTAAAGAATCAGATAATGTAGAATGCTCCCCGTTTGTAATACTTATGGTTGAATTTGTTACATTGCAATAAGTTATGTTTGAATTCACTATCAGTGACTTATTATCTACCTTTGAACCGGTGATGTTGCTGACTGGTATCCATAATGTTGCATTGACTCTTAATATAGTTCCGTTTGGAAGTGATGCGGACACCCCGGCAATATTTGTAGTGGAAACAAAAAGGTAAGAGGTGCAGGAACATATCATTGACATGCCATTATTCAGGGTATTTGTCGGGCAATTTATCGGGAAACATTTATCGTCGGTGAGAGTTATGTTCGTTAAATTCAGATTTCCCGAATTACCTATTACATAAAAGTAAGTGACCCTTGCTCCCGATGTTGTATTGTAGCCCAAATTTTTATTGTCTGCGGATTTTCTTAAATAAACATCCGGATGCACAACTTTGACAAAAGCTGTTGCACTTGCATTTACCGGCTTATTGGTATCCGTCTTTGCATAAACAATTGCAACATTTGTAGTATCTTCAGTTATATTAGTGGTGCAATTGCAGAGCATTGATTCATTTACTCCTAAATTTTGATTATTCACCGGACATGTTATATTAGAGCATTTATCATCGCTGACAATTATATTTATCAAATTTAAATCACCGTTGTTTTTGATTTGATAATAATAGGTTATATTGTCTCCGTATTGTGCCTCGGTTTTGTCCGGAAATTTTGAAATCGTTATGTCTGGCAAAAGGACATTAACGAATAAGGATGATGATGCATTAATTGTTTTATTATTCCATTTTGCAGTAACAACAACTTCATTTGTCGTATCAAAATTGATTATGGCATTGCAATTACAAATCATCACCTCATTGATGTTCAAGGCATTTTTCGGGCATGTTATTATGTTACATACGTTGTCAGTAACGCTAATATTTGTTAAATTTGTTTCTCCTGTATTTGTAATATTGTAATAAAATGTTACATTTTCTCCTTTTTCTATTTCCTGTTTGCCGGACATAGCAATAAGTGAAACAGAAGGTCCAACTACATCAACATAAGACGAATTATGTGCGGCAATAACATATTCGTTCAGTGCCAATGCCTCAACACTCACATTATTGAACGTATATTTTGTTAAGGTTGCCGTGCAATTGCAAATCATCGTCTCATTAACAGCAATAAAATTTTTAGGACATGTTATCTGGCTGCATACATTATCACTAATAATAACATTTGTTAAATTTATCTCTCCGGTATTTTTGACCCGATAACCGTAGGTTACACTTTCCCCATAACTTATTTGCGTTAAATTTGGGGTAACATTTATGGTCATGTCTGCATATACAACATTCACGAAAGCAGATCCGTTTGCACCAATACTGATATTATTCGGCAATTTTGCAGTTACTGTCGCTGTATTGTTCGTACTTTGATTTAGAATAGTTATGCACTTACACAACAGTGATTCGTTAGTCTCTAATTTATCTTTCAGGCATATAACCGGGGCACATTTATCATCCGTAACTTTAATATCGCTTAAATTTACATCGCCGGTATTTTTGACATCATAGTAATAAGTTACATTACTTCCGACTAATGTTAAATTTTTATTAGACCTTTTGGTGATTTTTACTGAGGGAAAGATAACTTTTACAAACGCCGACGATGTCCGTGTAATTGTTTCATTGTAATCATTCATAGCCGTAACATTTGCCGTATTTGTTGTATCTGATGTTAAAAGCGATGAACAATTACAGAGCATTGACTCTCCGACGGCAAGGTTATCTTTCGGACAATTCATTGTTTGACATTTATCACCTGTTATATTTGTTTGTGTTAAATTTTCACATCCTGTATTGGATATATGATAATAATAAGTTATATTACTTCCGTATATTACATAGTCAGTTTCGGGAAACATTTCAAATGAAAAATTTATACATCTGCATTTCGCCCCGAAATTTATCTCGTAACTCGCATTATCATCGGTAATGCCTGCTGTAGCATTCAAAGGAGTTGTGTTTATTATATTGTTGCATTGAAGGGTTGCATTTAATGATTGAATATCTAAAAAGAAGGTATAATTTCCGCACGGGATAAAAATTTCGTATTTTCCCGCAGAGTCCGCATAGGTCTCATAAATTTTATTTGTCATAATGTTTGTTATTTCTATCCTGCCATTTGTAATTCCATATTCACCCTCCACCGGAATTCCGTTATTATTTAAATCCTCAAATATAGAACCGTTTATTTTACTCCAGCATGCAGGAACCCTGATTTTTCCCGCGACAGTTTCGGTTTTATTTTCATAAGAAATATTTGCCATATTAACATAAACGCCGTCTTGTGCATCCTCGCTTATCGTGACATTGATGTTAAATATCGTTACGCTGTCAAATAAATTTCCCGCATCTAAATTTCCCGGAACCGAAATATTGCTCCAGTTTGCAGCATGCGCCCAATCAGGTAAAATTGCTTTGCCCTGAATTACTTTTGTTGCACTATTATTATAGTCCAAAATTGTTCCGTATTCGGCAGGAACATTATATTGCGAACCATTCCATACAAGTGTTTTATATTGTGTCATATTTGGCAGAACATCTAAAAGCGAGACGATTTTGTTATTGTCTAAATTTATAATTACTATACAATAAGATATATTGCTTCCGGGGGCATAAGCACTTGCATTTGACATTGATTTTTCGCTTTCCGAAATCAAAATTTCACGCAATTCACTCTCATTACCTGCGTTTAAAAGTTTTGATATAAATTTGGAAACATTACATGCTATTTTGAATGATGTCAGATTACGAATGACCTCTACATAAGCAGTTGCATTCGCACTTATAATTGTGTTGATGGGTGTTTTTGCGCTCAATGTTGCAACATTTGTCGTATTCCCGGAGAGTGTTGTTGTGCAATTACAAGTCATTTCTTCATTTGGCTGCAGAATGCTTTTCGGACATATTACATGTTGGCATTTATTATCAGTTACGACTATATTTGTTAGTGTTACATCTCCCGTATTGGAAATTTTATATTCATAACAAACACTTTCTCCGGCGTTTACTTTATCTGCGGAAGATGACGTGTTGATGGTAATATTCGGATTGATAACCGTAACTATTGCAGAGGCATTTGTAGAAACGGTGTTATTATTCGGTGCTTTTGCATTAACATTTGCTATATTTGTTGTTGTTTGTGAGATATGAGAGGTACAGTTACAAATCATTGATTCACTAACACCAAGTTCGTTCTTCGGACAATTTACAGGGGAGCATTTGTTATCTGTTATGTTTATGTTGCTTAAATTTACATTTCCTGTATTGGTAATGTTGTAATAATAAGTTACATTTCCACCATCGGGAGGTAATAAAGTCGCATTTGGCGTTTTGCTTATGTTTATGTTCGGAGTGGGAAAAGTGCAAGATACTGTCTGGTTTTCATAGTAAGTTGTGTTTGCTGTTTCATTGCAGTTGTTCTGGTCGTATTCGGTGAGGTTTCTTTGCTGAATCAGTTGATTTGACGAATTGCATGCGGTTATGTTTTGCCAGTTACTCCATGTTGTGTTTATCAAATTCGGAGTGCAGAAAGTGCATCCTACGGTCTGATTTTCGTAGTAAGTTGTGTTTGCTCCTCCGCAGGAATTATTATCATATTGTGTGCGGTTTCTCTGCTGGATTTGCTGGTCAGACGAATTGCATGCGGTTATGTTTTGCCAGTTACTCCATGTTGTGTTTATCAAATTCGGAGTGCAGAAAGTGCATCCTACGGTCTGATTTTCGTAGTAAGTTGTGTTTGCTCCTCCGCAGGAATTATTATCATATTGTGTGCGGTTTCTCTGCTGGATTTGCTGGTCAGACGAATTGCATGCGGTTATGTTTTGCCAGTTACTCCATGTTGTGTTTATCAAATTCGGAGTGCAGAAAGTGCATCCTACGGTCTGATTTTCGTAGTAAGTTGTGTTTGCTCCTCCGCAGGAATTATTATCATATTGTGTGCGGTTTCTCTGCTGGATTTGCTGGTCAGACGAATTGCATGCGGTTATGTTTTGCCAGTTACTCCATGTTGTGTTTATCAAATTCGGAGTGCAGAAAGTGCATCCTACGGTCTGATTTTCGTAGTAAGTTGTGTTTGCTCCTCCGCAGGAATTATTATCATATTGTGTGCGGTTTCTCTGCTGAATCTGCTGGTCAGATGAATTGCATGCGGTTATGTTTTGCCAGTTTGTCCATGAAATGTTTGTCATGCTCGGAGTGCAGTAATCGCAGGAAGTGTAATTCGTCATGTTGTAAGTTACATTGTCCGTTTCGTTGCAGGAGTTGTTGTCATACTCTGTCCTCGTCCAATTCCATTCAGTCGTATTATCAGGCAGGCATGAGGAATTTGAAACCAGAATCCATGAAGTATTCACAGGATTAGGGGTGCAGTAATCGCAGGAAGTGTAATTCGTCATGTTGTAAGTTACATTGTCCGTTTCGTTGCAGGAGTTGTTGTCATACTCTGTCCTCGTCCAATTCCATTCAGTCGTATTATCAGGCAGGCATGAGGAATTTGAAACCAGAATCCATGAAGTATTCACAGGATTAGGGGTGCAGTAATCGCAGGAAGTGTAATTCGTCATGTTGTAAGTTACATTGTCCGTTTCGTTGCAGGAGTTGTTGTCATACTCTGTCCTCGTCCAATTCCATTCAGTCGTATTATCAGGCAGGCATGAGGAATTTGAAACCAGAATCCATGAAGTATTCACAGGATTAGGGGTGCAGTAATCGCAGGAAGTGTAATTCGTCATGTTGTAAGTTACATTGTCCGTTTCGTTGCAGGAGTTGTTGTCATACTCTGTCCTCGTCCAATTCCATTCAGTCGTATTATCAGGCAGGCATGAGGAATTTGAAACCAGAATCCATGATGTATTCACTAACTCCGGGATACAATTATCTACATAAAAATATGTTACATTGCTCACATTGCAGTTTTCACCAACCTTGAAATGTGTCGAGAAATTGTATAATCCATCTGACACTATGGTAGTATCCCATGTACTTATCCAGTAATTTCCACTTTTAGTCAGATTATTGAAGTAAATTGATGAATTTGTGGCATTGAATATTGTATAGTTTATAACATCAACATCCGGTGCGTTTGTGGTTTCGTTAATAATAATCGTGCCATTATGAGACGATCCTTCGGATGGGAGAATTAGGGTAACATAATAGGTGTCGCATGGTATTGAGACATTTACACTCACATTTGCATCTGAAACATTTGTTAATGTTCCATTATCCAGATCAAGACCAGTTGCATTTGCAAAATTT